>NZ_UWOT01000012.1:0-95945 GCF_900604535.1 Romboutsia sp. Marseille-P6047 | reverse complement strand
TACTTAATGTATAAAAATCAAATATCTGTAGGTATAGCTATAATAATTATTCAATTAAGCACTCATATAGTAGGACCTGTTAAAGTAAGTATATCTTTAATAAATCAAATAAAATCAGTATCTCTTATTTCTGATAAGATTGATGATATTATTAACACTACAAATGAAGATATTGAGCATATAGAACTGCCTTTATTTGAAAGTAGTATAAAAGTAGATAATTTAAATTTTTCTTATACTGATGATAGAAAAACTTTAAATAATATAAATTTAAGTTTTGATAAAAACAAAAAGTATGCAATAGTTGGAGAAAGTGGTTGCGGTAAAAGTACACTTATAAAACTTATTATGAGATATTATAAAAATTATGAAGGTGATATATTATTGGATAATAAAAATATTCAAAATATATTTAGTAATGACTTATATAAAAATATGTCTATGATTCAGCAAAATGTATTTATGTTTGATGATACTATAAAAGAAAATATAAAATTATTTGCTAACTATAGTGATGAAGATGTTTTAGAAATCTGTAAAAGGTCAGGATTATCTAATTTAATAAAGTCTCTTCCAAATGGAATTAACTCATTAGTTGGAGAAAATGGAAATAAGTTATCTGGAGGAGAAAAACAAAGAATTGCTATAGCTCGTTCTTTAATAAATAATACTAAGATTTTAATTTTAGATGAGTCAACTTCTGCACTTGATAATGAAACTGCTTATAATTTAGAAAATTCTTTATTATCAATAGAAGATCTTACATTAATAGTTGTGACTCATAAGCTTATAAAAAGTATATTAGTTAAATATGATGAGATAATTGTTATGAAAGAAGGAAATGTTATAGAAAAAGGTCAATTTGAAGAACTGATTAATAATAAAGGATATTTTTATAACTTATATTATTTACAAAATGAATATATTTAGTAAAAAAGAAGAACCATATTTTAAAGTAAAAATGGATCTTCTTTTTTATAATAAATTTATATGAATTATTTTATTTATATAAAAATTTTTTAGTGAGTTATATATAAATATTAATAACTTTAAATTTAAAGAATAAGATGTTAAAATTAATTTAAATAAAAATTTATTAAGTGTATAAAATTTCATCTAATATTCAGATTATATTATATCAAAAATGAAGAGGAAATTTTAGCTTGTATAAATTAGAAATAGACGTATTTTATAATAAAAGGGGACAATTTATGTTAAAAGATATTAATAATAGAATAAGAGAAATAAAAAATGAAGTAGCAAAAAAGCAAGTATTAGAAAAGAAGCTTAATGAATTAAAAACAGATCTTTATAAGAGTGAGTCGGATTTATCTGATTTAGAATATAAGCTTAAAAAAGAGTTAAATGATGTAGAAAAATTAAAAAAATTATCTCTATCAAGTATTGTATCTACAATAATGAATAATAAAGAAATGAAAATAGAAAAAGAAGAAAAAGAATATATTACAGCTAAAATTGAGTATGATAAATGCAATTCAAAAGTTATATTATTAAAGAAGAATATAAGTGATATGGAAGAGAGATTAAATTACTTAAAAACATGTGAAATTGAGTACTCTAAATTACTAAGAGAGAAAATAGATTTAATTAATACATATGGAGATGAAAATGATAAGAAAAAAATTTTAGACATGGAAAAATATATTGATGAATATTTAATGGAAATTAAAGAGTTAGAAGAATCAATTTCAGTTGGAAATTGTTTAATGGGAGAAATAAAAGAAACAAAGAAACTATTAGAGTCTGCAAAAACTTGGAGTAATCTTGACTTATTTGGTGGAGACTTAATATCATCTCTTGCAAAACATAGTAAAGTTGATGAAGCGCAAAGACATTTTTCAATAATATCGAATTTATTAGAAAGGTTTAATAAAGAATTAGAGGATGTAAGGATAAGTAGTTTGAATTTTTCTACTACAAGTAGGACTTTAGATATATTTTTTGATAATATATTTTCTGATATATCTGTTAATTCTCAGATTAATAAATCTTATGATGATGTATGTAATTTAGAAAGAAGGGTAAATAGAATTATAGGTGTATTAAAGGAAAATAAGACTAGAATAAGTGATGTTATTAGTGCAAAAAGAGAAGAATATGATGAATTTATAGATACAATATAAATAGTATAAAATAAAAAATACCTAAAGGATAACAATTAAACTTTAGGTATTTTTTATTTTGAATATAACTTATACTGATAAGGTTAGAATTCTATTACGTACCAAGCTATTCCTATTAAAAAGAAATATGCTAGAAATCCCCAAAATAAGAAGTCAGTAAGTTTAGGAAGACTAGGAGGAGTAAAAGTAAAACCTTTTTTTATAATTTTAAACAATTTCCAACTATCTTTAATATTAATATTTAAAGTCAAAGGGCTCTCTACTTTATACTCTATATTGTATACTGGTTTGTACTTATTAATGAAATAGTTTTCAATTAAAATCGCATCAGCTTCAGTTTTACAAACAATATACTCTATTCTACCAACTGAGTTATAGCATTTATTAGGAAGATGACCACCCTTGCTAAAGTGTTCATACATTCTAGTCTCAAGAGATCTTTTAGTTTTTCCTATATAAATAATATCATTAGTTCTATAGTCTAAAAATCTATATACATATGCCATAATTAATACTCCTATATAGTATTTATATTTATTCTCTTCAATATATGGTATTTTATTCATAATAATAATTATAGATAATTCATAGTCTAACTTTTGTATAAATATAGTGTATAATTATAATATAAATTGAAAGTAGGGGGAAGTTATGAGAGAAAAATTCCGTTCATCTTTAGGATTATTAGGCGTTGCATATGTATCACTTCTTATAGTTTTATTAGATAAATATGCACAGCTACGGTTAATGAATGAAGATAATTTAATTCAAAATATATTTGATAAAATAAACTTTGAATCTACCATAGGTAAACGTAGTATTGTATTTTTTCTTATGTTTTTCTCTATGAACTATTTTATTGCAAAATCAAATATGAATGAAATTACAATATACAAAGATGATCAAATAGAGGATAAAATAAGTAAAAAGTTGATTTTATATAAAGGACTAGTATTGGTAAGTTTAATTTTAGGAATATACTTTAGTCAATCTTCTAAAGATATAGATATTAGTTGTATAAGTATATATTTAATAATATCTAGTATATTAATTCATTACAGTAAAAAAGGATATTTACAATCGTATATGTATAATAGGCAACTTCAATGGTATAAAGAAATAAATAATGAAGAAATCTATGATGATACTAATAAATGGAGAAAAAAACAAAGATTTAATGGATTTGCCAATATAGATAAAAAATATAGATATAGACATATATTAGAGTATATACCAACAGTTATCATAGCGACAATATTAATGATTCCAAAATCTATAGTAATAAGAATTTTTATGATATATATATTATTAGTTAATATAGCATCAATTATAGAAAACTTATTTAATGGATATACTTCTATTTCTGGAGTATGTACATCTATAACAGAGAATAGAAGAAAAAATAGTATTACATATAAGATTGTTGTAACAGATTATGAAAATAAATTAGAAAAAAAATTTAACATAAACGATGTATTTAGTATATCTGAGATGGATAAAGTTGAAGTTGTGTATGGAGTTTTCAGCAAAAGATGTATCATGATAAACAATGTCATAAATGCTCCTACAGGAAATCTTATGGGTGGATATTTTACACTATTTGTACTTATAGCAGTACTCACATGGAATCTAGGTAGCCACTATTTTAACAGTGACAGTTATAATAATAATTACTCTGAAGAAGAATCTAAATATGTATATGAGGGTACTTACGAAGATGGGTATCCTGATATAAACTGCAGTGAGTACGACTCACATGTAACTTTAAATGGACAAGAAATTTTAGACTTATATCAAAATACAGATAAAGATAGTCTAGAATATGTTGTTTTAGAACCTGATGAGTATTATGTAGAATCGACATTTAATACTTTTGAACATTATGATGGAATGATTAATAGTCAAATTATTGATAATAAAAAGTATGGTAGAATTTTATATCCATATAGCTATGACAACTTAGTAAATAATATAACTCTAAAAAAAGAAACTGCAATGTATTTAATTGGATTAGTAATTCCATCCGATGCAGTAGAGGAAAGAGTATTGACTAACAAAGGATATGGAATTGAGTGTATAGTTTATAAATCAAGTAAAGGTACATTTGTAGTAAGAATGCAAAAGAATCAGTACTTTAATGGTACAGAACCTTATTATAATGAAGATGAGATAGTAGATTTAGTATATCTTAAACTTATAGAATAAGAGAGTTAATGAAGTATAAAAGAATATAGTTTTAATTTTATTTTATTAATATATAATCTTAAGATTTATAATATAATAATTAATATATATGTATACATAATAAGGAGATGGATTCTATGAAATTAATTGATTATCTACCTAAATTACTTCTAGCTTCAGCTATTGGATATATTGTTGGACTTGAAAGAAGTAGTAGAAAACATAGTCAAATAGGTGTTGGAACAGTATCTATATTGGTAATAGGTTCAACACTTTTAACTATAATTTCTAAATATGGTTTAAGCGGTGCAGATCCATCAAGATTAATTGCTAATATAATTACAGCAGTAGGTTTTTTATGTGGATCAGTTATATTTATGAAGCCAACGGAAGAAGAAAATAATGATGTAGTACTTAAAGGTTTAACTACTTCTGTTACACTTTTTGCTCTTACAGGTGTGGGAATAGCTATTGGTTTAGGACATTATGGATTAGCTATTACAGCAACTGCAATAGTAGAATTAAATATATTACTATCTAAAGCAAGAAAGAAGATGCGTAGTAAAAAAGAAGATTTAAGGAATTAATTCCTTAAATCTTCTTTTTATTTTATTGATTATAGAATTTCAATCTAAAGATTTATATATTTTAGAATACCTTTTTCCTTTGATAAAAAGTCATTTTCAGTTAGTTCATCATTATATAATAATGAAGCAATTGCTATACAATATTCAGCTTCATCAGAATTATTATTCCATAATAAATGAGTATTAAAGTAATTATCGCTTAGTTTATCTAAATCTATACCCATAGATTCCATGCTATACCTTATTAAACTTGGATTTGAGCAAGGTTTATCTTTTGAGCAAGAGCAAGTTTTACAAAGTTTACAATTTCCGCTATCTGTATATAAACCATTAAATTCATTTTCTAGATTAATAAGTAACGGAGCAAGTAAATTACGAAGTTTAGGATGAATTTCAGAAATTGAATCTTCGTTTAAATTATACTTTAGCTCTAATACTAATGAATATTTAAAGTTATTAGCATAATCAGAAAACTTAGGTGAGTTAGGAGGACAACACCAATTATTATTATAATTTGGACAACTTTTTTTACATAGGCTAGAGAAATATTCATAGTTCATATAAGAAATCAGATTATTATTTTTTACTATAACTCCTCTTAAGTTATAGCTCTTATTGTCTTTTTTAAAGTCTATGTTTATCATAATTTAAATCCTTTCTATCTTTAAAATGTTAATAAAAATATCAATAATAAGTAAGGTCTAATTTGATGTAATATATCGAAATTAGACCTTACTTATTATTGATTTGAATTAAATATGCTATTGTATAAATTTAGAATTTCTGAATTAGATTTACCATCTATATCATTTTCAAATTCATTTTGCATGCCAGCAGCCTCATAGTAATCTTCTAACTCAGCAATGCATTCATCTAAGCTTTTACCTTTATTTTTTTTCATATAAATAACCTTCTAAAATTTTATAGATATATATTAGAAATAATAGTACATCATACTGCCTAAAATACTACCAAAGATAGATAATAAGATAAGGCATATGATAATAGGTATAGCTATAACTAAAATAGGTATTAAAATATTTACACCACCTTTTCTTGATATAGCAGAGCTTCTTTCTTCACTACTTAAATAATTAACTTCCTCTAACTTTTTATTAATAAAGGTTAAATAAATGTAATTACCATACATACCCATAAGTATGTGGTAACCTAACCATGATATTGCTCCTAGAAAAGGAACAAATGATAATATAAAGACAGCGCAGAATATTGCTACAGCAATGGCATACATTTTTCTATATAGAGCCCAGTATGCTCCAAGGAAAAATGATGACCAGTTCCAACTTATATTATTGTTTGTTTTCTTCATTATAGTGAATTTTTCTTTATAGTATGGAATATTCTCTTGAACGAAATTATAAACATATTTATCTGCTGTAGAGCTAGACTCTCTTGAAGTATAAGTTTGATTTACTTGAGGTTTTAGTATAACTTTTTCTTCTTCTGATTTTAGTTCATGACCACAATTAGAGCAAAATTTTGAGTTTATAGAGTTTTCACAATTACAATTTAAACATTTTATAACCTCATTATTATTCATGACTACCCCCTTAATATTATAAGTAGTATCAATAAATAATATTTTAATAATAGTATATTTATTACCTTAAAGGTTAAATAAGTATTTTAAAAATATTTATAAAAAAGAAGGATTTTTATAAAAAAATCAGAATATTAATAATAATGTGGAAAAATGACTTTTTAAGGAGGGGAAGACATGATTTCAAAAGAAAGATTAAAAAATATATTCATTAATATGGTAAAAGTAGATAGTCCATCTAAAAATGAATACGAAATGGTAAAATGGCTAGTATCATATTTAGATGAAAGAGGTATTAAAGCTAAGATTGATAAAGTAGGAGAAAAATTTGGTGGAAATAGTGGAAATGTAATTGCTTATATAAAAGGTGGTTTAGACTTAGAGCCAGTTTGTTTTCAGGCTCATATGGACCAAGTTAGTCCTTGTTTGGGAGTAAAGCCTATAGAGTGTGGAAATATCATAAAATCAGATGGAAGCACGACATTAGGTGGAGATGATAAAGCTGGAATAGCAGCAGTATTAGAAGCAATAGAGCATATAAAAGAAACAAATACGCCTCATAGGGACATATATTTAATGTTTAGTGTATGTGAAGAAGTAGGCATGTTTGGATGTAAATATTTAGATATTGATGATTTGCCTGTAAAAAATATAGTGATAATAGATTCTGTTGGAGAGCCTGGTGCAATTGCATATAAAGCTCCATCTAAAGAGCATATAGATATAACTTTTTATGGTAAAAAGGCGCATGCAGGTATAGAACCTGAAAAAGGAATAAATGCAATTGTAGTTGCAAGTCATGCTATATCAAATATGAACATAGGAAGAATAGACAGCGAAACAACATCTAATATAGGAGAAATAAAAGGTGGAGGATCCACAAATATAGTAACTGATAGTGTAAGTTTTAATATTGAGATAAGATCTCACTCAATGGAAAAGTTAAAAAAGGAAATAGAAAATATGAAAATTTGTTGTGAAGAAGCTGCTAAAAAGTTTAATACTACATATGAGTTTAAACATGAAAACTCATATCCATCTTTTGAACTTTCAAAGGACAGCTATATTTATAAACTAACAGAAAAGAGTATGCAATTAGCAGGAATAACACCAAATCCTATGATTATAGGAGGTGGAAGTGACGCTAATATATTAGCTGGAAAAGGATATGATTGTGCAATTATAAGTATGGGAGTATATAATCCACATGCATTAAATGAATACTTAAATTTAGATGAATTATATATTACAACAAAAGCTGTAATAAATATGATGACATTAGAGATTTAAATATAAAGGGAGAGGTATTATGGAAAATACAAGAATAGAGAAAAAAAGTTTTTTGATAGAATGCTAGACACCATAGAAAGAGTTGGGAATAAATTACCAGATCCGGTTACAATATTTTTAGGTTTATGTGTAGTCATAATGGTATTATCTGCAATTATAGCATCTAAAGGAGTATCAGTTGAGCATCCTGGAACAGGAGAAACTATAACAGCAGTAAATCTAATGACTGTAGAACAAATTCAAATTTTACTAGGAAGTATAGTTAGTAATTTTCAAGGATTTGCACCATTAGGACTTGTACTTGTTACTATGATAGGAGCTGGTGTTTGTGATAAAACAGGGCTTATGACTTCAACTATAAAAGCTTCTGTTAGTAAAATACCAAAATCAAGAGTGACATTAGTGGTAATGACTATAGGTATGTTGGCTAACTTAGCATCAGATGCAGGAACTATACTATTCCCACCTCTTGCAGCATTAGTTTACCTAGGTATAGGCAGACATCCACTTATAGGATTATTTTCAGGATATGCGGCTGTTTGTTTAGGGTTTGCAGCTAATATAATGATAAGTGTAAATGACATACTTGCAGCGAGCTTTACAGTTCCAGCAGCTCAAATGATTGATGCAAATTTTGACGCAAATGCAACGATGAACTTAATATTTATGATAGTTTCAACATTTGTATTAATAGCACTAGCTACTTGGGTAACTGAAAAAATAATAGCTCCTAGGTTTGGAAAATATGAAGGCAATGCTCAAATAGATGTTGATGGAAGCCTTACAAAAGGAGAGAAAAAAGGCCTTAAATATGCAGGAGTAGCAATACTTATATACATAGCGATAATAGTTGCATTAAGTACAATTGGTGAAAGACCATTCTTAGCAGATCCAGAAACTGGAGACTTACTATCAAAGAATGCTCCTTTAATGCAAGGAATGGTACCAATAATAGCTTTAGCGTTTTTTATACCTGGTGTTGTATATGGTAAAGCCATAGGAAAAATAAAAAGAGATAAAGATGTTGTAGGATTAATGGCAGACTCTATGAGAGATATGGGAGGATATATAATACTTGCTTTTGCAGCATCTCAATTTTTACAATTATTCACTAATAGTAACTTAGGTTTGATATTAGCAGTTAAAGGTGGAGACTTCTTGAAAAATGCAGGAATACAAGGTCCTTTATTATTAATAGGGTTTATATTACTTTCTTGTTTTATAAATTTATTTATAGGTAGTGCATCAGCTAAATGGGCAATACTTGCACCGATTTTTGTACCTATGTTTATGATAGTAGGATATAATCCAGCACTTACTCAAATGGCCTATCGTATAGGAGATTGTATAACAAATCCACTAAGTCCATTGTTCCCATATTTACCTATTATATTAGCATTTACTAAAAAGTATGATGAGGAAGCTGGAATAGGAACTATAATAGCAAATATGATTCCATTCTCAGTCGCATTCTTAGTAGTATGGACTATGTTACTAATAGTATTTATGGTATTTAATTTACCATTAGGTCCAGGAATATATCCTTCTTATAGCTTATAATATAGAGATTAAAATATAAATTAAAGGAAAGAAGGCATGAATTAAGATAATTCATGCCTTTAAATTAAAAAATATTAAAAGGTGGAATTGAGTTATGATATTAATTAAAAATGGAAAAATCTTAACTATGGCAGGAAATACTATTGAAAATGGATGTGTTTTAATAAATGAAGGTAAAATTATAGGAGTATCAAAAGATATAAAAGAAACTGATGAAATGAAAATAATAGATGTAAATGGATCATGGGTTATGCCAGGCCTTATAGATGCACATTGCCATGTAGGTCTATCTCTAGGAGGAGTAGGTTGGGAAGGAGATGATGTAAATGAGCGTATAAATTCAGTAACTCCTTATTTAAGGGGAATAGATAGTATAAATATATTAGATAAAGGATTTGATAGTGCTATAAAAGGTGGAGTAACATCACTTATGACAGGTCCAGGAAGTGCAAATGTATGTGGTGGACAATCTGTATTTATGAAAACTAAAGGAAAGTCATTAGATGATATGATAGTGAAAAATCCAGCAGCTATGAAAGTGGCTTTTGGTGAAAATACGAAAAATGTATATCCTCAGAGATTTACATCACCATCAACAAGAATGGGTACATCAGCTATATTAAGAGAAACTTTATTTGAAGCTAAAAAATATAAAATTAAAAAAGATAAAGCTTTAAAAAATAATGAAGAATTTGATTTAGATTTTAAAAAGGAGCCATGGATAGATGTTTTAGAAAAAAGAATACCACTAAAAGCTCATGCACATAGAGCTGATGACATATTAACTGCAATTAGAATATCTAAAGAATTTGATTTAGATATGACACTAGACCATTGTACAGAAGGTCATTTAATATCACAGTCAGTTAAAAATAGTGGTTTTGATACAATTTTAGGACCTAGCTTTGGAAGTATAACTAAACCAGAAGTTCAAAATAAAACTTTTGCAACTGCAGGAATACTTCATAAAGCTGGATGTAGGGTTGCTATAATGACAGATCATCCAGTAGTACCTATAGAGTATCTTGCATTAAGTGCAGGACTTGCTGTTAAAGCAGGACTTGATTTAGAAGAAGGGTTAAAAGCAATAACAATAAATCCAGCTAAAATATGTAATGTAGATGATAGAGTAGGTAGTATTGAAGTTGGAAAGGATGCAGATATAGCAATATTTACAGGTAATCCTATGGAAACATTTACAGAAACTTTATATACTATAATAGACGGTAAGATAGTTTACTCAAAATTTGATAAATAAAAAAAGGTGTGTAACTAAATAAAATATAAGTTACACACCTTTTTTATTAGAACTTTACATAAATTAATTCTTTTTCGTTATATCTAGCAATTGCATAAAGAACATCAGACAGTCTATTTATATACTTTAGTAAAAGAGGATTAATACTATCAACTTTACTAAGTGTAAGTATTCTTCTTTCAACTCTTCTGCATATAGTTCTAGCAACGTGTAAATTTGCAGATAATACACTAGAACCAGGAACTATAAAAGCATCTATTTTATCAATTTTATCAATATAATTATCGATTATATTTTCTAAATATTTTATGTCATCTTCATTTACAGTATTTTTATAATTTCCTTCTTTTTTAGTAGCAAGCTCTCCCGAAACTGAAAAAAGCTTTAATTGTATCTTTCTTAATATTTTTTTATCTTCTTTATCAGCATGAATTGTACAAAGACCTATATATGAATTTAGTTCATCAAGAGTTCCGTAAGATTCAACTCTTATATCATCCTTATCAACTCTAGTTCCATCATATAGTGATGTCTGACCTTTATCTCCTGTTTTAGTATAAATTTTCAAAGTTTAATCTCCTTATAAGTTATATATTTTTTATAGTTTTTACTATATTACGTTATATATTCAATACATATTTAAATACCCAATTATAATGAAATTAAATAATATGAATTATAAAAAATGTTATAATATTGTAGTGGATATTGAATTAAAAGGAGATTTTATATGAAAGAAGTATCGCTTAGAAGTTGTAATAGTTATGATTATGAAGAAGTAAAGTTACAAATTGATAAGTTAGTAAATGATTTAGGGGGACTTGATAAATATATAAAATATGGCAGCACTGTATTTATAAAATTAAACTTAGTTATAAAGAAAAAGCCAGAGGAAGTGGCAACAACTCATCCGATAGTTTTAAAAGCAATAGCAAATAAGCTTTTAGAGTTAGGGTGTAAGGTAATAGTTGGAGATAGCCCAGGAGGACCTTATACAAAATCATCACTAAAAGGAATATATAAAACCTGTGGTATAGAAGAGGTTTGTAATGAGCTTAATATACAATTGAATTATGATACCTCAGAATTAAAGGTAGAAAATCCAAGTGGTATAGTATTAAAGTATATGACAGTAATAAAACCAATAGTAGATGTAGATTATGTTATAAATTTATGTAAATTAAAAACCCATGCTATGGCAACCTTTACAGGTGGAGTTAAAAATTTATTTGGAGTAATACCAGGTGTACTAAAAGCTGAATATCATTTTAAAATGCCTGAGGTTAGAGATTTCACAGATGCTTTGATAGATATATGTTTATTTGTATCACCAACTATTACTATAATGGATGGGATTATAGGTATGGAAGGAGAAGGTCCAACGTCAGGTACTCCTAGAAAAATAGGAGTTCTACTTGCATCATCTAACCCTTATGCTATAGATGTAATAGCTTGTAAACTTATAAACTTAGAGCCAGGTAGAGTTCCGACAGTTCAAAGATGTATAGAAAGAAAATTTATTAATGAAGATTTTTCTGATATACATGTTATTGGTGAAGAAATTGAGAATAAAATAATTAAAGATTTTAAAATACCGTCAAACAGGAGTATAAGTTTTTTAAGAGGTATTGTACCTAAGAAAATAGAGCTTTTTGTTAATAAAAAATTATCAGGAAAACCTGTTATTAATTTTAAGGATTGTATTAAATGTGGCGAATGTAGTAGAGTATGTCCACCTAAAGTAATTTCTATGAAAGAAAATGGTCCAGTGATAGACTTAGATCATTGTATAAGGTGTTTTTGCTGTCACGAGTTATGTCCTAGAAAAGCTGTAGATTTAAAAAGACCATTTATATTTAAATTTTTAAGATAAACTATATTTGTGTATAATAGAATTATAAGTATTTTAAGTAGGAGAGTTGACATGAGTAAGTATAAAGATTTTGTAGACAAAATAATAAATGAAAGCCCAAAATTTATGATAATTGAAGAAGAAAATGAAAAGTATTTATTATTTGATAGATTCGTAACATCACTTAGCGAAAATGCTATGCCATGGTTATTTAAGGTGTATTTAGATAAGAATTATAATATTTTAAAAGATGATAAATTTACAAATGAAATTAAAGATAAGTATAAAGATATAGATATGAAGCTGATTGATGTAAATGGAAACATATTTTTAAATAAAAATAGTTTAGAAGTTATTCTTAATGAATTGGATTTAAATAATCAAATAGAATATAACAAAGAAAATTTAGATTTAAAATTATTATAATTTAAAAACTAAAAAAGTAGAATATATAAGTTAAAATGACAACTTATATATTCTACTTTTTTAGTTTTTAGCTTCCATAATAGGTTTGTCATCTTCATTGATTAAGCATTCTTTTACAAATATAAAGCCATCTCTAAGATTTTTTTGATGGATGGAACTAACATCAAACTTAAGTAGTTTAAAAGTTAGTTGAAGACAATATCCTATACCAAAAGCAGTTATAAGTGTACCAATTCCAACGAGTCCACCTAATATCCATCCTAGCATTAAAACTGTAACTTCGAGAATTCCTCTTATAATCTTGATAGGTTTGTTAGTAATTTGCATAAGAGTAACCATAAGACCATCTCTAGGACCACACCCCATAGCACATCCTATATAGAGATAGGCACCAATTGCCGATATAAATAAACTTCCTATAATCATAATTATTCCACTTAATAAACTATTACAGTTTGGAATGAAGTTAAGGTATGTTATAAAATCAATAAATAATCCTATAACTATCATATTACTTATAGTTCCAAATCCAATTTTGCAACCTAGAAAATAACTAATTGCTACGACTATGATACCCACAAAAATACTAACTTGACCAATGGTAAATCCGCTTATGTTACTGATTCCTTGATGAAATACATCCCATGGGCTTAACCCTAAGTTAGATTTAATAGCCATTACAGTTCCCATTGCACATAAAAAGAAACCAGATATTAATTTTATAATTAAAATTAAAAGCTTTTTCAATAAACTCATCTCCAATTTTGTATTTAATAAATCAATCAATATTTATTTTATCACTCATATTAGGTAATTACCATTTTTTATAATAAACTATAGATTTAATAAATAAAAATTATTAAATCTATAATCAATATTTATTTTATAAAAATTTTATCCATATGTAATAAATTTAGAACTTTATAATAATATATATTAACAAGTGAATTAAAACAACTCACAATGGCGTGTGTTTCCAATGGAGGAATCACACGCTTATTTTATTTTAAGGGGGGATTTTGATGTATTCAGCAACATCAACAATATGGGTTCTTCTTGGTGCAGTTCTTGTATTCTTTATGCAAGCTGGATTTGCAATGGTAGAAACAGGATTTACAAGAGCTAAGAACTCAGGAAATATTATAATGAAAAATTTAATGGACTTTGCAATAGGTAGTACAATATTTTGGTTTATAGGTTTTGGAATTATATTTGCAGGTAGTAGTTCACTAATAGGTTGAATTGATTTACTTACACAAGGCAGTTATACTGATATATTACCATTAGGTGTACCAAAAGAAGCATTCTTTATATTTCAATGTGTATTCTGTGCAACTGCTGCAACAATAGTATCAGGTGCAATGGCAGAACGTACTAAATTTATATCATATTGTATATATAGTGCAATAATTAGTGCTATTATTTATCCTGTATCAGCCCACTGGATATGGGGTGGTGGATGGTTAGCTCAATTAGGATTTCATGATTTTGCTGGTTCTACTGCTGTTCATATGGTAGGTGGAGTGGCTGCATTAGTTGGAGCTAAAATTCTTGGACCTAGAATAGGCAAATATACAAAGGATGGAGAATCAAGAGCTATACCAGGACATAATATACCTCTAGGTGCATTAGGTGTATTTATATTATGGTTTTGTTGGTTTGGATTTAATGGTTGTTCAACAGTTTGTGCTGAAGGTGATGAAATAATTGTTTCAATGGGTCATATATTTTCAACAACTAACTTAGCTGCTGCAGTAGCTACTGTTACAGTTATGATAATTACATGGGTTAAATATAAAAAACCAGATGTCTCTATGACATTAAATGGATCATTAGCAGGGCTTGTAGCTATAACAGCAGGTTGTGATATGGTTTCTAATGTAGGAGCATTTTTTATAGGATTAATTTCTGGATTTTTAGTTGTATATGGCATTGAATTTATAGATAAGAAATTAAAAATTGATGACCCTGTCGGTGCTATAGGTGTTCACTGTATTTGTGGTTTAAGTGGTACTTTATTAACTGGTTTGTTTTCAACTACTGATGGAGTATTTTATGGATATGGATTTAGTTTCTTTGGAGTACAATTACTAGGAGTAGTTGCTGTTTTTGCTTGGGTTGCAATAACAATGGGTACAGTATTTATCATATTAAAAAATACTATAGGATTACGTGTTAGTGAAAGTGAAGAAATTAGTGGTCTAGATTTACCAGAACATGGTCTTGTAAGTGCGTATTCTGACTTTTCAATGTTACCAGTTTCTTTAATAGAAGATTCTAAAGATATTTATATGCCATCTATAAGTATTCCTACCTTATCACCAGAAGTACAAAAAGAAAAAGTTGAAAAAGAATTAACGTCATCACATAAAATATCTCATATAACAATAATTGCAAATCAAAGCAAGTTTGAAGAATTAAAAGCTGCTATGAACAAAATTTGCATAAGTGGTATGACTGTTACTCAAGTATTAGGATGTGGCGTACAAAATGGTTCTACAGAATATTATCGTGGCTCTAAGATGGAAATACATTTACTTCCTAAAGTACCAGTTGAGAAGGTTGTAGAAACTGCTAAGAAAGTGCTTTATACAGGAGGAATTGGTGATGGTAAGATATTTGTTTATGATGTAGAACATGTAGTTAGAGTTCGTACAGGAGAAGAGGATTATGATGCTCTCCAATATCCTGATGAAAAATGTGAAATGTAAATAATATAGTTAGATTCTATAAAAATATAAAGTTAGGGTATTAATAAAGTATTATTATAAATAAGCATAGGAGAAAATTAATAATGAACAATACAGATAAAGAAATAATAAATCAATATGAAAATTATTTAATAAGAGTAAAAATAGATATAAATAATATATACGATAGTATAAAAAAACTAGATGATATAAAAAAATATGAGTCACTTGTAAAACTAGAATTAGAAAAATTAGAGAAGTTAAGTGAAGAGTATAAATTATATGATAGTAATTATGAAAACTTAATGATAAAAATGGGAAAATTTGCAGTAGGATTAAGAAAAATAGAGAATTTAAATGTAGACTCAGATATTAAGAAAAAATTTATAGAAAAGTTTATAAATTATAATTCAACATTTGAAGACTTACAACGAATAAATATAATGAAAGATGCTTATGTATGGAAGTAAGTATAATAGAAAGAACTAGTCATATAGACTAGTTCTTTCTATTATACTAAATAAAAGGCTTCTAGTATGTAAAACTAACCATACAAATATCCATGTGAATATAAAGGCAGTAGCTAATTCTACAATATCTATCATAGAAAAACTAATACTCATAAGAGTAATATAACATATACTCATAAATACAATATAATTTAAGCTAAATAATAGCGTAACTATTTTTTCATAAAAGCCATTATATAAAGCCTACAAGGTCTTATAATATTATATCCAAAAAACAACTTCTGAAAAAATAGAATATATAGAATAAAGAAGAATTAAAATTGAACATAAACTTATAATATAAGGGACTTTATATATATAACTAATAATACCTGTAACACCTACAAGTATTAGTGCAAAAACAAGTTTTTTAAGTAGATATTTTATTATTATAAATAAAAGAATAACACATATAATTGCAATTATCATTTCCATGATTGACTATTCATCCTTTCTATAATTTATATACATATAATATATATTATCTTCTAAAATATAACAAATAATCAATTTATTACAAATACAAATATAAATAACAACTAAAAGTATAGATATTTTAATAAATTTGAAATGTAATTATCTAAACTAGGGAGGGGAGAATTAGATGTTTTTTATAAGGTATATGATATTTATATTAATAATTTTATTTACTCATCTTATGACGTATAATACTCAGACAATAAGTAGCAATCAATATTTTTATGGTGTTTTTGTATATAAAATATATCTAGGAGATAATATAAAAAAAGATATAGATAAAAAATTTAAAAATAAACTAAACTTATCATTAATATTAACTATATTAATATATATATTAATTGAAACACTACAAATATTAATATAGGATTAAATATATCAATAACTATATTTATATATTTGGCTTTATATTTTATTATTAAAAAGTCATATAAATTAGCAAAGTATGCAAAGGAAAAATATTTATCAGAACTTAATATTGAACAGAGCATAAATAAAAGTAATAAAAAATATATAAAAGAAGATAAATTTATAACAAAATCAAAGAAAAAATTAGAAAAGTTTATAATACTATATAGTATATGCATATGTTTATCGTTATTATCATTTTTATATGTGATAATAAGCTACAATAAATTGCCAGATATAATAATTACTCATTGGGGACCTGGAGGGAGAGCTGATGGATTTTCTTCTAAAAATATAATTAATGTATTTTATATTAACTTTATAGATATAACAATGGTAATATTATTTACACTAATTGGAATAGGTAGCATTTCAAGTGCTGTTTATATAGATTATGAAAATATAGAATTAAACAGGAAAAAGGCAATACGATATATTAATGGCATAGGATACTCATTTTTTATACTTACACTTACTATTCAATCTTTAACTACAACTATTCCAATATTTATGGTTAAACAAAAGAATATACCAATACAGTTAGTTTTTGTTGAATGTATATTACCAATTTTTATTGCAATAGTAATAATTTATTTTTATATAATGTTAGGAAGTATAAAGCCTAAAAGTAAAGGCGTATATACTATAGCAAGTGATGATGAAAATTGGATATATGGATTTATATACTATAATAAAGAGGATCCTAACTTTATGGTGGAAAAAAGATTAGGAGCAGGGTGGAATGTTAATATGGCACACCCTTTAGGTAAGTTTTTTACGATATTGACAATACTCATACTTATAGGAAGTTTTTCAGTATGTTTTATATAATAAACAGGTGATATATTCGGAGGTAAATATGATAAATTTAAAATACAATGGACATGCAAATATGTCATTAACTAAAAATAATGTAACTATATTGCTAGATCCATTTTTTACTGATAATCCACTAAATAAAACAAATCCAAATGAAGTAGAATGTGATTACATATTAGTATCTCATGCACATTTTGATCATATAGGAGATGCAATAGATATAGCGAAAAGAACTGGAGCTACTATAATATCAACAGCAGAAATAGCTAATTTGGTAGATAGTAAGGGATGTAAGTCTCATGGAATGAATATTGGTGGAAAATGTAAATTTGATTTTGGATTTGTGAAAGTAACTCAAGCAATACATAGTTCAGGGATAGAAGGTGGACTTGCTTGTGGATTTGTAATAAATTTCTTTAACAAAATCATATATTTTGCAGGTGATACTGCATTATTTGGTGATATGGAACTTATAGGTCGTATGAATAAAATAGACTATGCTTTATTACCTATAGGAGATAATTTTACTATGGGTCCAGAGGAAGCCTTAGAAGCTGTAAAAATGATAAAACCTAAGGTAGCTATACCTATACATTACAATACATGGGAGCCAATATCACAATCACCAGAAGATTTCAAAGGAGAAGTTGAAAAATGCTGTGATACAAAAGTTTTAGTTGTAAACTTTAATGAGAGTATAGAGATATAAATATAAAATAGGAAAGGTAGATAACTAAACAAAATTTAATATCCACCTTTCTTATTATTAATTAAGAAATTCTTTCTATATAATTACAGTTTACATTTATATGATTTAAAAACATTAATAGTCTCTCATAAAGAGGATGTGTACTATCTCCATAAGTACTATCTAAATGCTCTCCAATTTCTTTAACTGTATTTTTACCATCAATTTGTAAAAATACAAAACTACTAAATTTATCTAATGTGACTTCTTTATACATTGGAATTTTAAAATGAAGTCTTCTAAAAAAATTTTGAATTTTGTGATCTTGTTTTTCAAGTATAGTAACAATGTTACTTTCATTAACCTTGTACTCTATCGTATTAGAAACCTTAAATACAATATTTAAAATATCATTATTATTCATGTTTATTCACCTTCGATGTAACAATAGGTATAGAAGTACAAATTATTAAAAGAATTAGTAATATAGCAGCCATTGTATTACTAGCAAAGAATCCTGATGGACCAATTCCTTTTATAACTCCAGAAACTTGAAGTATTATACCTAAAAGTCCTACTATAGAACCACCAGCCACAAGTCCAGAAGATAAACTTATTCCATTTGATACTTTAGATTCTTTTTCTTCTTCAGTTTTACATGATAATTCTATAAAATAACGAACTAATGCACCAACTAAGATTATTGAAGTTGTAGCTATTGGTAAATAAAAACCTATAGCTATAGTCATTATAGGTAGGTTTAACATGAATAAAACTAATCCTATAACAACACCAACTATTATCATAACCCAAGGGAGCTGTCCAGACATTATACCAGAAGTCAAAGTCGACATTAAGTTAGCTTGAGGTAGTGCAAATGGAGGATTATCACCAGTTATTACAAGTTGATTTGCAAGTACTAAAATAGTACCAACAACAACTGTTACACCAACTATACCTGCTAATGAGAAATATCTTTGCATTTCATTTTTATTTCCGCCCATAATGTAAGTCACTTTTTGAGACTGAGAATAACCTCCTGCTATAGCTATGGAAACAACTATAAAATTAGCAAATAGTAGTAGTGATTTATTAGATGCTATATCAGTCCATCCAAGAACTACAAATACTAATGTTATTATAACTAAAGATGCTATAGTCATACCAGAAACAGGAAGATTAGACGTACCTATAGTACCAGTTAAACGACCTGCAACTATAACAAACAATAAAGATAAGAATAAAGCAACTACAACCCCAACTATTGCCATAGTAATATTACGTGACATAAAGAATGAGATAATAGCTAAAATTATAATACCACCCAGTAAAATTATAGTTCCTTGAGATGAACTACTATCATTATCCGAAGATTTAGCACTTAGAGTTTCTTGTATAGAAGCTACTATAGTTGGTATAAGTCTAACAGCACCTATTATACCACCACAAAGCATCATACCAGCACCGATATATTTAACATAACTACTAGCAATATTATTAACTTGCATTGCATATATAGCAGTTCCGGGATCATTCCATACTATGGCATCAATACCAGCTAATTCAGCAAAGTAGCCTATTAAAGGTAATATACCAAAATTAGATAAAATAGACCCTGCAAACATAGTAAGTGATACATCTATACCAACTATAAACCCTATTCCTAATAGTAAAGGATTGACCTCAAGTTCAAATTTCCATTTATAGAAGGTTTCATTTACAAAGCTTATTACATTATTAGTTATATTTAAGAATGATCCTGTTAAGACTGTTATTATACCACTTATTCCAAAACCTATTCCCATATATTTCATTGAATCTCCAGCACCTTCTGAAGCAACAAGCGTTTCAGAAATTGCCATTGATTCTGGATACATTAAGTTACCATGTTCTTCAACTATTAAATAGTTATGAACTAAAGAAGCAACTCCAACTCCAAATAAAACACCGCCAACACCAGTTAAAAATCCTTCTAAGAAAGTAACATTAGCACCGATTAAAAGTACAGCTGGTAATACAAATATCATACCACTAGCAACAGATTCGCCACCACTTGCCATACCTTGTACAATATTTTTACCAAGTAATCCTTTTTGCTTAGCAAAGGCAGCTATAAAAGCAGAACCTATTATAGAACCAGGTATACCTGCAGCGACTGTAAGACCAGATTTCATACCAGAATAAGCAGTTGAAGCAGCAAATAAAACAGATAAGACTAGTCCTATTATAATTACTGCAATATTTGCACCTGGTTTAGAGTTATCACTTATGTATGGAACATAGTCTTTTCCATGGACACCACCATATGCGTCTTTAGATAATTTTTTACTCATTCATATTGACCTCCTAGATGTTTATAAATTTTTAATTTCATAAATATATTATTTATATATTTATAGAAATAATACATTTGAACTTTATAAGAAATAGGATTTTATGATATTATATAAAAATATAATAATTAAGGAGAGAATAACTATGAAGTGCAGACCTAATTGTGGAGCATGTTGCATAGCTCCATCTATATCATCTCCTATACCGGGAATGGAAAAAGGAAAACCATCAGGAGTAAGATGTATTCAACTAGATGAAAATAACATGTGTATGATATTTAAAGATCCTAAAAGGCCAAAAGTATGTGGAAAACTTGAGCCCTGTGAAGAAATGTGTAAAAATAATAGGGATGAAGCGATAAGGTATTTAATAGAACTTGAAGAAGCTACGAATCCTAATAAATAAAAATTAATAGCCTAAATAAATAATCTATTATTTATTTAGGCTATTAATTTTTATAAATATTTACCTTTAAATCCACCTCCTCTTACCTCATTAACATCATTTATACAGACTAAGGATTTATCATCAATGGAATAAACTAAATCCTTAAACCTTGCTATTTCACTAGACTTAACAATACAATAAAGTATTTTTTTCTTGTGGTGAGTATAAGCACCTTCTGCTTCTAAATAAGTTACACCCCTACCTAATTTAACCATTATATTTTCAGCTATTTTTTTATCAAAATCAGTAACAACAATTATTGATTTTTGACTATTAAAGGAATCTTTAACAATATCCATTACATGAGAAGTCAAATACATTGCTATTAAGGTATATAAAGCAGGTTTAAACCCAAATAATATTCCACCTAAACTTACTACAAAAAAATTAACAGACAAAAATGTATTTTTCATTTCTATGTTAAATTGTCTTTTGCCACATGCAGCAACTATATCTAAACCACCAACACATGCTTGAGATTTAAATATAATACCTACACCAGCTCCATTTAGTATTCCACCATAAATACATTGAATCATAGGATCATTTAAATTTATGTACTTATATAAGTCTTGAGTTATACCTAATGCAAAAGAAAATAGAAACATATTTATAAAGCTAAAAATTAGGAATTTTTTATCAAGATACTTTATACCTACTAAAAATATAGGTATATTAATTAGAAAGGTACAAATACCTTGGTTGAATCCAAAGACTTGATTTAGTATTACACTTATACCTGCAACACCACCACTTAAGAGTTTTGCAGGCGTTAAAAAAGCATTAATACCTATTGCTGATAAGAATATACCAAAAAACATTAATAAAAATCTAATTAAATTATCATATTTGTTTTTTAGACTTATGAATTTATCTACCATATAATATGACTCTCCCTTATAAATAAACTTAAGTATATAGTACATAATATTAAATATTCATAAGTTATATGATTCAAGATTATTGTAGGAATAATCTTTCTTATTTTAGTGAGTACTAAAACTAAAATAAGAAAAAATAAGCGTTATTAGATTAAAATCAAAATGACGCTTATTTTTTATAAATTATAACTATGAGATATGGTATTTATTAGGTTTAATAGAGGAGTTTCTTTGAGACTTATTATTCATATGACTATAGATATATATAGCTATACTAGTCGAGAATATGGATATAACTGCTGAACACAATATAGACATTTTAGCAATATTTATAAGAGCTGCATCTCTTATAAAAGCAACTTCAGAAACGAAAATAGCCATTGTAAATCCTATACCAGCTATTAAAGAAACTAAGAAAATGGAGCTCCAGCTTATATAAGTTGGTTTTTCTGTGATTTTTAATAAACAAGATATGTAGGAAAATAGCATAATTCCAAGTGGTTTACCAATACAAAGTCCTAAAATTATACCTAATGATAGTGTTGGTGCATGAGAAAAAGTTAGATCATATGAAAGAGATACACCAGTATTAGCAAATGCAAATAAAGGAATAATTAATAAACTATTTATTGGAACTAAGAATTTTTGTAATCTTTCCAAGGTACTTACATTTCTTATATTTGGTTTAGATGGAACTGCAATTGCAAGTAATATACCACTAATAGTAGAATGAACTCCGCTTAAATGAATAAAATACCAAAGGCAGGCTCCACCTATAAGATAATATGTAACACTTTCTACATTAAAAATTTTGTTTGCAATACAAAGTGTAATTAGTATTAAAAGTCCAATAATTAAGTAAAATAAGTCTATATCTAAAGAGTAGATTAATCCAATAGCAGCAATAGAAATTAAGTCATCTACCACAGCTAAAGATAATAAAAAAATCTTAAGTGAAGGATTTAATTTATTTCTAAATAATAAAAATAGGCCAATAGCAAAAGCTATATCAGTAGATATAGGTATGCAAATACCATTTATTAAAGGTGTATTTTTATTAAAAATGAAATATATCAATGCCGGAACAGTAACTCCTCCAATTGATGCAATAATAGGGAAAGAAGCTTTTTTTAAAGAGGATAAATTACCATATAATATTTCATGCTTAATTTCAAGTCCTGCTACTAGAAAAAATATAGCCATTAAGAAATCATTTATAAACATATGTAATGAAAAGTTTGGAGTTATATAAATTCTATTGAATACATGCTTATAAATGCCTCTAAGAGGGCTATTATAAATAAATAGGGCCAATAAAGTTGAAAATATAAGTAGTAGACTTGTTGCCAGTTCTAACTTAACTGGCTTTTTATATGTTCTAAATAAACGCAAAAAATCACCTGCTAACTAAAATAATATACTTAATGAAATTTATGATTATAAAGGTGTAAATATGAGGATTTTACAAATAATTTAAATATACTAGATTATAAAAAAGAGGTGTAAATATGAGAACTCGTAAAGTTAAAGAGCCTGTGGTTGCTATTACCAAAGCGCTTACTGAAAGTAAATCATTGGAGAAAGCTTTAGATATGTTACCTATAGATAAGGTAATAGAAAAAGGAGATACAGTTATAATAACACCTAACTGGGTGAATGATAAAAAACCAAATACAGGATCTGTAGTAGGACCTAAAACATTAAAAACTTTAATTAGATATGTAAAATCAAAAGAAGTAGATAAAATTTATATTGCAACGGGATCAGGTGGAGCTAAAACACCAGATATAATGATACAAACGGGATATGATAAAATAATTTCATAAGAAGGCGTAGATTTTATAGACTTAAATTATGGACCTTATATAGATTTAAGATTAGACCATGAAATAATTAAATCCACTCCAATTAATAAAATACTAGAAGAAGCAGATGTAATAATATCTTTTACACAGCTAAAAGTTCATGAAGAGGCTACAGTAACAGCTAGTATTAAAAATATTGCAATGGGATGGCCTCCAGCAGAGATTCATGGATATCCTAAAAAGAATACAGGCATACATGAAGACTTACATGGATTTATAAGAGCATTTGCGAAAAAAGTACCTATAGATTTATCTATAGTAAGTTGTGATAAAGCTATGATAGGTACAGGTCCTTCAAGTGGAAAAGCAATAGATACACCAGGACTCATAATTGCAAGTACAGATCCCGTTGCAGCAGACGCAGTAGGTGCTAGATTGTTAGGATTTTTACCTCAAGCTGTTGCATATATTTACGGTCTTTATAAAGATAAAGTTGGAGAAGCAGATATATATATAATGGATATAAAAGGATTAGATATACAAGAAGCTGAAAAAATATTTAGCAAGGCAGCATACAATGAAAAAGATGCAGTGCTTGATAAAGATAAAGTTAAAGATATTCATGGAGAATAATATAGATTAAGAGTAAAATAAAGACTTATGATTATTAATATTTTCATAAGTCTTTTATTTTTTAGGTATTTTTCTTCTTTTAACCTTTCTACGGATTTTTTTATAATTACGTTTTGAAGGAGTTTTTGATTTACATCTATCGAAATCAAAAACATCTTCAACTTCTATATTAGTATCTTCTGAATTACCTTCTTCAAATTGAGACTTACAAAATATACGAGTTTCAGAAGATAAACCAATTTGCTCACCTAGAACCACCAAAAAGAGCCAAGCAATCCTAAAATTTCATCATCTTCGATTTCTTCTGAAATTATAGAAGCATATATAGTTGCTAAGAAATTGATTTGATTTGATAGATTGTTACAGTATTTATTTATATTATAATAGTTACACTTAGATTTGGAATTATTGTTTTTAGGCATAGTTCCTCCGATATTTCATAATAAATGAACTTAATTAATGTTATGAATTTTTATTTATAAAAATAACTCTATTGAGTTTATAAATGAAATATTATATAATAGATTGAAAACTTAATTAGACAGTTCGTAAACCTCCTGTCTTTAAACAAAACTACGGTAAATTGCATTTTTAAAAATATTCTAATTGTATGTAAACCGTGGATTTCCACGGTTTTTTTATGAAATAATAAAATAAAAAGACTTTATATATAAGTTAGCTATTAGGAGGAAAATATGAAAAATAATACTAAAAGAATAGCTACAACTGCAGTAGTTGCAGCTTTATACGCAGCATTAACATTAGCATTACCAATTTTAAGTTATGGACCAGTACAATTTAGGATATCAGAAGTAATGACGCTATTACCGTTAATAGGTAAAGAATATATATTAGGACTTACATTAGGATGCTTTTTAGCTAATATATTAGGACCATATGGTGTTCCTGATATAATATTTGGTACATTAGCTACATTTATAAGTGCATACTTAGTGTACTTAACAGGAAAATACATGAGAGATAAAAAAAGTACAGTACTTGTTGCATCTTTATGGCCTGTTGTTGTAAATGCTATAATAGTTGGAATACAGCTAAACGTGTTTTTTGGATATCCATTATTTTTATCTATGTTAGAAGTTGGACTTGGACAATTTGTTGTAGTAACTATAGTAGGTGTTATTTTATTCAAAGTTGTTAATAATAAATATGGAAAATATTTAAAGAATATGTTTTAATTGATATATTAGATAAAAACCGTAAGGAGAAGTACAATGGAAAAGATAACTAAAAGTGCAAAGATAATAGGAATAGGGAATGAAGGAATTTCCAACCTAGAGTCTATATATAATGTAGTTAAAGAAAATGTGGATACTGAAAAAATAAATATCAATCAAGATGTAGATAAAGAATATGTTAGAGAATTGCTTGATGGAGTTGATATACTTTTATTAACTTACTCTACACAAGATAAAAGAGCAGTAGACATAGTAAAAGCAATAGCTTTTATGGCAGGAGAAAGAAGAGTATTATCAATAGGTCTTAACTCATCAGATAAAGAACATAAAGAAGAACTAGGATTAAATCAAGAATTCATGATAAGTCAATATAATACTACAAAAATAATGAATATAATAAATATGATGATAGAGGCAGTAAGTGATGATTGTGCTATAAGCATAGACTTAACCGACTTAAAAGAGCTTTTTGCTAGTGAAGGTGGAGTAAGATATAATTTTGAAAACTTTACTAGAGAAAATAGTCCTAGTGAAATAGCAGATAAACTTTTAAGCGAGATGAAAGAAGCAGGTAGCGATTTTATAGAGAAAAAAGGAGTAATGCTTGTAGAAATGGATAAAAGTGAAGATGCAATAGTGTTACTATATGACATATTAACTTGTATTCAAGAAAAATCAGCATCAACATATGATATAATATTCTCATTGTATATGAATGAAAATTGCAACAACCAAATTAAGTTTGGATTAATTTATAACTAATATATTATATAATATAATTGATCTGTTTTAAAATAAACTTTGTTTAAAAGGTATTTTGAGGCAGGTCTTTTTTTATGTTATTATATAATTATGTGAAAGGATTAAATTATGGAAATTATAACAGTAGTTGGTGCAGGAGGAAAAACATCATTTATAAAACTTTTAGCCCAAAAACATAGAAAATCACTTAGGGTACTGTCAACTACAACTACTAAGATTTATTTGCCTCAAAAAGAAAGCTATGATAAGTTAATTATGAAAAAAAGTGATGATGAATTTAAATTTTTAAAAGATTTTGGAGTTACATTAGCTGGAAGATATATAAATGAGGAAAATAAAGTAGTCGGTTTAAATTTTAAAGAAATAGAAGAAATAGAAGTAAACTTTGACTTAATTCTTATAGAGGGTGATGGTTCTAAAAAAAAGAAGCTAAAAGGATGGAGAGATAATGAACCAGTGATATATCCTAAGAGTAATAAAGTTATAGGTATAGTAGACATAACATCATATGATATGGATATAAATATGGAAAATATACATAATCTAAGTAGATTTATAGAAATAAGTAAATGCAAAGAAGAAAAAGTAAATCTTATACACTTAAAAAATATGATATTAAATGAAAATGGATTATTTAAAAATTCAGTAGGTGAAAAAATTTTATTTATAAATAAAGTTGAGAATGAAAGGTATAAATGTTTAACAAAAGAACTTATCAAACTTATTAAAAAAGAAAATAAATATATAAAAATATTATATGGAAGTGTAAAAGAAAACATTATAATGGAAGGTTAGGACAAATGGTAAATGCAATAGTAATGGCATCTGGTCTTTCGAAAAGGATGGGAGAAAATAAGCTATTATTAAAATACAAAGATATCCCATTAGTAGAGCATATACTAAGAGAAATTAAAAAATGTGATTTTAATGAAGTGATTTTAGTAAGTCAATATGAAGAAATTTTACAATTAGGAAAAAGATATAATTTTAAAATTGTAAAAAATGAAAACTCACATGTTGGGCAAAGTGAGTCTATTAAGTTAGGTATAAATAATAGTTCTGATTGTGATGGGTATATGTTTTTCGTAGGTGATCAACCTAAATTAAAAAGTGAGCATATAAATACTATTATGAATACATTTAAACATAATAAAGATTATATTATAATACCTAAATCAAATAACAAATGTGGAAATCCTGTCATTTTTCCTTATAAAATTAAAGAAGAGTTACTTTTATTAAAACATGATGAAAAGGGTAAAAAAGTAATAAATAACAATTCATCTATTTTATATGTAAATATAGATGAAGATATATTGTTTGACATAGACACAAAATCTGATTATGACAAATTAAGAGGAGAGTAAAGTATGAAGCAAATAAAAACAGTTGATGCAGTAGGTCAAGTTTTATGCCAGGATATAACTCAAATTTTACCAGGTGAGTTCAAAGGTAGAAAATTTAAAAAAGGACATGTTGTAAGAGAAGAAGATATACCTGTATTATTATCGTTAGGGAAAGATAATTTGTATATATGGGAAAAACAGGAAGGTATGATTCATGAAAATGATGCAGCCTTATATCTAAAAGAAATATCAGCTGGAGAAAATCTAGAATTTAGCGAAATAAAAGAGGGTAAAATAAACTTTATATCAAAAATAGATGGATTATTAAAAATAGATGTAGAAAGTTTATTTAAGTTAAACTCTATAGATGATATAATGATGGCTACACTACATAATAATTTTGAAGTTAAAAAAGGAACTAAGGTAGCAGGTACAAGAGTGATACCGTTGTTAATAGAAGAAGAAAAGTTAGAAAAAGCAAAAGAAGTTTTAGGTGGTAAAAATATAGTAAACGTACTTCCTTTTAAAGCTAAAAAAGTAGGTATAGTAACAACTGGGAATGAAATTTATCATAAGAGAATAGTAGATAAATTTGGTCCAGTTATAATAGATAAAGTAGGAAAGTATAATTGTGAAATAATGGGGCAAGTAATATGTCCTGATGATAAAGAAATGATAAAAGAAGCTATAATGAACTTTATAAATGATGGAGCAGAACTTATATGTTGTACAGGAGGAATGAGTGTAGATCCAGATGATGTAACTCCTACAGCTATAAAAGAATGTGGTGGAGATTTAGTAACTTATGGTTCACCTATACTTCCTGGAGCTATGTTTTTACTTGCTTATTATGGAGAAGTTCCGATAATGGGAATACCAGGATGTGCAATGTATAATAAAACAACTGTATTTGATGTAATACTTCCACGATTATTAGTAAATGAAAGGTTAACTAAAAGTGATATAGCAGCATATGGACATGGTGGTCTATGTATGCAATGTGATACATGTACATATCCAGCTTGTAACTTTGCAAAAATATAAAAAATAGTTGCAATAAATTCCTATTGTGTATATAATAAATAAAAAATAGAAAAATTCCCTTGAAGGGGAGTAGCTTTCACAAATATAGTGATAATCAATCGTCATTTCGGAGTAAAATCCCGGTTGATTAGCAAGTAAATAAGCTTGTTAGCAAGACCTTCAGAGTAGATTATTAATCTACTTTGGTGGTCTTTTTTTATTTGAAAAAATTAATTTGTGGAGGGAAATATATGTTTTATAAGAAAACAAGTGAGGAATCAATAAAGCATCTAAGTAGTAATATTAATGGATTGTCACAAGATGAGGCAAGTAAAAGGTTAAAAGAAAATGGATACAATGAATTAAGAGAAAAAGCAAAAATTCCAACATGGAAACTTTTTATAGACAGTTTCAAGGACCCATTAGTTATAATACTTTTAATAGCTGCAATGGTACAAATATTTTTAGGTGAAATAGTTGAGTCGAGTATAATATTTGCAGTTTTAATACTTAACTCAATATTAGGCGTTGTTCAAAGTAAAAAAGCAGAAGGCTCATTAGAAAGTCTAAAACAGTTATCAGTTCCAAATGCAAAAGTAATTAGGGAAGGGCATAAAACTACAATAAAATCTAGAGAACTAGTAGTAGGAGATATTGTTATTCTTGAAGCTGGAGACTATGTGCCTGCAGATGGTAGAATAATAGAATCACAAACATTTAAGGTTGTAGAAGGAATGTTAACAGGTGAATCAGAACCTGTATTAAAAAGCGAAGATAAAATAGATGGTGAGTGTTCATTAGGCGATCAAAAGAATATGGTATTTAGTGGATCCATGGTAGTATATGGTAGGGCAGTGTATATAGTAACAAGTTGTGGAACAAATACAGAAGTTGGTAAAATAGCAAATTTATTAGAAAATGCAGAAAGTAAAGAAACACCGCTTCAAAAGAAACTTGATGATTTTGGAAAGAAGTTAGGAATAGGAATAGTTGGATTATCTATACTAATATTTGCTATTCAAATTATTAGAGGAGGAAACTTAATTGACTCATTCATGTTTGCAATAGCAATAGCCGTAGCTGCAATACCAGAGGCATTAACATCAATAGTAACCATCGTATTGTCAATGGGAACTAATATAATGGCTAAGAAACAAGCTGTTGTAAGAAAATTACCTGCTGTTGAAACTTTAGGATCAACTAGTGTAATATGCACAGATAAAACTGGAACACTAACTCAAAATAAAATGACAGTAGTTGATGCATATATGTATGGAGTTAAAAAAACTGTGAAATATGATAACAATTTATCAAGTCAAGAATTAGCCTTGCTAATCTCATCTGCACTTTGTAATGATTCTGATATAGCTAATGGAGGTATGGAAATAGGTGATCCAACAGAAGTAGCACTTATAAACTATGTAAATAAAAATAATTTATATTATAAACAATTAAGAGAAAATTATGTTAGAATACAAGAATTACCTTTTGATAGTGATAGAAAGCTTATGTCTACTATAAATAAAGTAGAGGATAAAGTATTAATGCTTACAAAGGGAGCACCAGATATAGTATTTAGTAGATGTAAGTATGCATTAAGTAATGGTGAAATAGTAAATATAAATGAAGATATAATAAATGAATATAAAAATATAAATGAAGAATTTTCAAATAAAGCACTTAGAGTTTTAGCTTTTGCAACTAAGGCTGTAGAGAGTGAAAATTTTGTACCATCAATTGAAGATGAAGATGAATTAATATTAATTGGAATAGTTGCAATGATAGACCCTCCAAGAGAAGAGGTTTATGAAGCTGTAAAAGAAGCAAAAGAGTCTGGAATAAAAACAGTAATGATAACTGGAGACCATAAAACGACTGCAGCAGCAATTGCAAAAGATATAGGAATAATGGTTGATGGTGATTTGGCTCTTACAGGTAAAGAATTAGATGATTTAAGTGAAGATGAATTAAATGAAAAATTAGAAAATATATCAGTTTATGCAAGAGTTTCACCAGAAAATAAAATAAGAATAGTTAAAGCATGGCAGAAAAAAGGTAAAATAACAGCAATGACAGGTGACGGTGTAAATGATGCTCCAGCATTAAAACAAGCTGATATTGGAATAGGAATGGGCAGTGGTACAGAAGTGGCTAAAGATGCTTCAGCGATGGTACTTTTAGATGATAATTTTGCTACTATAGTTAATGCAATAGAAGTTGGTAGAACAGTTTATAATAATATAAAAAAATCTATAACTTATTTATTCTCAGGAAATTTAGGAGGAATAATAGCAATATTATTTGCAGTAATGGCCGATTGGGCAAATCCATTTACTACAATACAGTTGCTGTTTATAAATCTAGTTACAGATTCTCTTCCAGCTATAGCATTAGGTTTTGAGCAACCTGAAAAAGATGTAATGAAAAGTTTACCAAGAGATCCCAATGAAAGTATTTTAGCTAAAGGAACATTAAAATCTATTTTAATTAAGGGTAGTATAATAGGTATGGTTACAATATTTGCTCAATATATAGGAATGCAAAGTTCACCGGAATTAGGAACAGCGATGGCTTTTGCTACTCTTACTTTATCAAGGATAATACAAACATTTGCATCAAGATCTAATACTGAAACTATATTTAAATTAGGATTTGGAAGTAATAAGTATGTTTTAGGTGCTGTAGTTGTTTGTTTAGGCATGTTTGTATTAACATTAACTCCATTTATGAGAGGTGTATTTTCTATTCCAACTTCTTATGGATTATATAACTTTATAGTATGTTTTGGATTATCTATATTTGCTAGTTTAATTATGGAATTTAAGAAATTTTTAATGAGATAAACTTAAAAAACATAAGTCTTAGATTATTGACTTAAATTGAGTTTTAGTATATTATTAATAAAGTTGTATATATAATAATAAATATAGACATGAAAGGAAAAAAAGCGAATGTTACAAGTTACTAATGTAGGACTTAGATTTGGTGATAAAGAGTTATTTAAAGACGTTAACTTAAAATTCACTAAAGGAAATTGTTACGGAATAATAGGTGCTAATGGTGCAGGAAAATCAACTTTCCTAAAAATATTAGCTGGAGATATAGAACCAAATACAGGAAGTGTTTCAATAACTGAAAAAGAAAGAATGTCTGTACTTAGACAGGACCACTTCAAATATGAAGAAGATACAGTTTTAAATGTTGTTATAATGGGACATGAAAGACTATATTCTATAATGCAAGAAAAAGATGCATTATACATGAAGCCAGACTTCACTGAAGAAGATGGTATAAAAGCTGCAGAACTTGAAGGTGAATTTGCTGAACTTGATGGATGGGATGCAGAAACAAATGCAGAGAGATTATTAATGGGTCTAGGAATAGATAAAAGCTTACACTATAAGCAAATGAAGGAATTAACTGGTGGAGAAAAGGTTAAAGTATTACTTGCTCAAGCATTATTTGGTAAACCTGAAATACTAGTAATGGACGAACCGACTAACCACTTAGATTTCCAATCAATAAACTGGTTAAATAACTTTATAATGGATTTAGAAGATTCTATCGTTATAGTTGTATCACATGATAGACATTTCTTAAATCAAATATGTACAAATATAGTTGACGTTGATTTTGGTAAAATACAAATGTACGTTGGTAACTATGACTTCTGGTATGAGTCAAGCCAATTAGCATTACAACTTGCTAAAGATCAAAATAAGAAAGCTGAAGAAAAAATAGCTCAATTAAAAGAGTTCATTGCAAGATTCAGCTCGAATGCTTCTAAAGCAAAACAAGCAACTGCAAGAAAGAAACAATTAGATAAAATAGAAGTTGAAGAAATACAACCTTCTAGAAGAAGATATCCATATGTTGGATTTGCTCCTGAGAGAGAAATAGGAAATGAAGTATTAGAAGTTGAAGGATTAACTAAAACTATAGATGGTGTTAAAGTTTTAGATAATGTATCTTTCAGATTAGATAGAGATGATAAAGTTGCTTTCATGGGTGACGAAATAGCTGTAACTACATTATTCAACATAATAATGGGAGAAGACACTGCTGATAGTGGTACTTTCAAGTGGGGAGTAACTACATCTCAATCATATCTTCCTAAAAATCATAACCAATACTTCGATGGAATAAGTTATTCTTTAGTTGACTGGTTAAGACAGTATTCTGAAGAAAAGAGTGAAAGTTTCATAAGAGGATTCTTAGGTAGAATGTTATTCTCTGGAGAAGAAGCTTTAAAAGAAGCTCAAGTTTTATCTGGAGGAGAAAAAGTTAGATGTATGTTATCTAAGTTAATGTTATCAAATGCTAACGTTTTAGTTTTAGATGATCCAACTAACCACTTAGACTTAGAGTCAATAACTTCTGTAAATAAAGGTTTAGAGAAATTCCCAGGAGTATTATTATTTAACTCTCATGACCAAGAGATGATACAAACTCTTGCAAACAGAATAATAGAAATAACTCCAGGTGGAATAATGGATAGAAAAACTACACTTGAAGAATACTTAGAAAACAAGGATGTACAAAATAAATTAAAAGAAATGTATGCTGTTGCTAAGTAATATAAATAAAACTTAATTAAAATATAAATGCATCTTTTGAATATATGGTAATCTGCATATATTTGGAAGATGTATTTTTTTTATAAAAACTAAGAAGGTAGTCAAAAAATTTCAATCATATCTTACTGAATAATACATAAAATCTATTTTTATAAGGATAGTACTACAAATTTACACATATGTTTACTGATAATCTAATAAAAGATACAGATTATTTTTATTGTAAAATAATACAGATAATATGAATTTAAAATGGAATTAATTAAAAAATGGGTTCATATAATAGAAAATATAAAGATGGGGTATGGAAATCAGGCTAATTAATACTACTTAGTTTTAAAATAATATTTATATTATTAAATAATTTTTTTGTAATTTTATTCTTATATATAACAAATGATAACGAGATTAATTTAGGGAAGGTAGTTATATATGAAATGTTGCATGTGTGGATTTGAATTAGAAGATAATTACTGTCATTTATGTGAGAGAGGTTTAGTATTTTGTTCAATTGAATGTTTGAAAGATAATTATGAGGAAAGAAGTGAAGGGACACTATCAGTAGAAGCACCTAAGATGAATTTTGGAGAGGCTATAACTAAACTAAAAGAAGGATACAAGGTAAGAAAAGTAGATTGGGATGAAAGTCATTATATTTACATGGATGAAGAGGGATATGTCAGAAGAAGAGATGGAAAGAAGTATTTCATTAAGTTAAATAATGATGTCTGGGAAGAATTTAAGTAGAGCATTATAGATTTACTTATTATAACAAATTGATATAAAGATCAGTTTTATGAGTGTATTAAAAATACCCCAAATAAGCTAAAAAATGTATGCTACGAAAGTGTATTTAATAGTTAAAATAAAAATGGTACCTTTGATTTAAGCAGAAGGTACCATTTTTTATTTTATTTATTTTCCACTAAGCCAAATATTAAAATCTACTTTTAAAAATTCATCTATATCTTTTGATAATTTTTTTGATAAATTCGAAACTCTGCCAAGAGAAACTACTTGAGGATTTATGTATCTTCTCTTAGCAGGTATATTGACCCAATATCCATTAAGAGGTTTTGTTTTGCTAGTTAAAACTTGAGAAAACTTTTTAAAGCTATCAAGCATATCTTTTGATTCTTTATCTTTTTCTAACATTGATATAACTTTATATTCAGTAGTGTATAAATCATCTATATTTATAATATCTCTCTCTATAGCTAATTTTAATAAGTCAGCCAAATATTGCATAGCAAATCTATCTTCGTTTGAAGAGTATACCTTGGAATTTAGTAGAGATACAGACGTAAACTCTAAAGCTTTATCTAAAGTTCTAAATGAAATTTCATCTTCTTTAAACTCATTTTTAGATACAGTTAAGTCATCATATATATTTTTAATTTCATTGATATTTTTAAATCCATAGTAAAATGCATTTCCTAAAGTATATTCTAATCTATCAGCACAAAGTAGAGGAGAATTATTATCTGCAATAGGATACATATGATAATCGCAAACATCATCAGTTGTTAAATTATATTTTTTAAGAATACTTTGTATCTCTTGAGAATTTTCTATAATTTCTTTAGTCCTTTCCTCTGTAGATTCTTGATTTTCATGATCTCCATTTAAAAAATCAATTACATGAGCAAAAACAGGAGAGCTTATGTCGTGAAGTAAACCTGCTATTGATTGTTTTATATCTTTTGTAAAATTCCAAATAATAAGTGATACTCCTATACTATGAGTATACCTAGTATAGTTTTTGCCTTTAGAAAATATAGGAAAACCAGTGTACTCACACCCACAATTCATACCTATATTATTTAATCTTTTAAATTCAGGTGTATTTACTAATTCTTCTATAAAAACTGGATAGTCCTTGCTGTATATATTAATTAAATCCAAATTAATGCCTCCTTGAAAATTATATTCAATATATATTATATAGGACAGTATGTTTAATCTGTCAAATAAATTTAATAATGAAATCAAACATACTAATTAAAAGAATATGCTAATTATTATAAAGCTATTGGAAAAGCTAAATAATGAGGTGAAGATATGGATTTTGTAAATAATCATATTAAAGAAAGTCGATTAATAATAGCTCACTTTATTAAATGGTTTTTTTTATCATTAATAAGTGGGATAAGTGTTGGACTAGTAATAACCTTATTTTTAAAAAGTCTAGAATATGTTACACAAACTAGACAGATTTATGCATGGTTACTTTATTTGTTACCAGTAGGAGGATATATAATAAGTTTTTTATACTATAAATATGGTAAAGACTCATCAAAAGGAAATAATTTAATTATAGAAAGAATTAACAATGGTAAAGGGAGAATTCCTTTTAGAATGGCACCTTTAGTATTTTTAGGAACAGTAGCAACTCATTTATTTGGAGGGTCTGCAGGTAGGGAAGGTACTGGAGTACAAATTGGTGCGAGTATATGTTCAGAGTTAGGAGAATTATTAAAATTAGATGAATCTGATAAAAACTTGATAATTATAAGTGGTATAAGTAGTGGATTTGGAGTTGTGTTTGGTACTCCTATATCAGGAACAGTATTTGGATTAGAGGTTACATCTATAGGAAAAATGAGATATGAAGCTATCGTACCTTGTTTTGTAGCTAGTTATATTGGAAACTCAATATCGAACATTTTAAAAGTGCATCATATGAACTATAGTATGGTGGGAGTAATAGATGATGTTAGTATATTTTATAAGGTGACACTTTGTTCTATATTATTTGGTATTACAAGCAAAGTTTTTTCAGAATTAACACATATATTAAAAAAGTATTTTAGTTATCATATAAGAATGCCATATAATAGAAGCTTTTTAGGTGGAGTAATAATTATAGTTTTGGTATTTATAGTGAATAGTAGGATATATTTAGGGTTAAGCTTAGATTTATTAAAATACTCCTTTGAGATACCTGTTAACAATTATGATTTTATACTTAAGTTAATTTTCACATCTATAACACTAGGTAGTGGATATCAAGGAGGAGAGGTAACTCCTTTATTTGTAATAGGGGCTACTTTAGGAAATACTTTAAGTTTTATGATTGGCCTTCCAATGTCATTCTTAGCGGGTCTTGGCATGATAGGTGTATTTTGTGGAGCCACAAAAACTCCGATTGCATCATTTATAATGGGAGTGGAATTATTTGGATCTATGAATATGAAATATTTATTTGTAGCATGTGTAATTAGTTATGTTTTTGCAGGTAAAAGTGGTATATATACATCTCAAGAATATAATATATAAAGTTGTGTATAAAATATATTAACTTTATGAAGGGGTAGTTTTATGAATGATAATTGTAAAAATATAGAACTTAGGGGTGTATGGATAGCTACTGTATACAACATTGATTGGCCGAAAACTTTGAATAATAAAGAGAAACAAAAACAAGAATTTATAAATATCCTTAATATAATAAATGATTTAAATTTTAATTCAGTTTTTGTTCAAATAAGACCATCATCAGATGCTTTTTATAAATCTTGTATAAATCCATGGTCCAAGTATATTACAGGAGAACAAGGATGTAATCCAGGGTACGATCCTCTAGAATTTATGATAGAAGAATCTCATAAAAGGAATATAGAATTTCATGCATGGTTAAATCCATATAGAGTAACAACAAAAGGAATTAATTTAAATGAACTATCAGATAATAATATGGCAAAATTACATCCAGATTGGTTATTATCTTATAATGATGCGTTGTTTTATAATCCAGCAAATATTAATGTTATTAAATATATAGGGGATACTGTTTTTGAAATAATAAGTAATTATGATGTTGATGGAATTCATTTTGATGACTACTTTTATCCATATAATTATCCGTTACCGTATAAAGAAGATAAAAACGGAATTATAGGTAATAGTAGACGTAATTTTATAACTCAAATGATAAAGATGGTAAATAATATAGTTAAAAAAACTAATCCTAGAATTCAGTTTGGAGTTAGTCCATTTGGCATATGGAAAAATAAAGCTAGTGACACTAAAGGTTCTAATACTAATGGCTCTGAAAGTTATTATAGTGTTTTTGCAGACTCAGTTAAATGGATAGAGGAAGAAATTATAGATTATATAGCTCCTCAAATTTATTGGACTATAGATAATAAAAATGCTCCTTATGAAGAACTTGTAAAATGGTGGTTAAATATAACAAAAGGTACTAATGTCAAATTATATATAGGTGAAAATATAAGCAATACAGATATATCAAAAGAAATTTCAAAACAAATAGATATAAATAGAAGCTATGAAGAGGTAAATGGGAATATATTATTTAGCATGTCAAGTATAGAAAATAATGAATGCAATATAATTGAACAAATTAGAAGCTCATATTTTTGTAAAGATAAGAAACTATAAAATTTTATAAATTATAGTTCTATATATAAAAATAAATTAATAAATTATAATTAAATATATTTAATAATACTACTTAAAGAAATCGCTGTATTATTTAATAGTAAAATGTGTATACATTATGTAAAAAGTTATAGTTTATATTCAAAATATTTTGATAATTACACTAAAATAGTGTATAAATATATTATAGAAGCAAAGGCGGTTCTATAGTAAGTATTACTATAGCCGTACTTTGCTTTTTTTATTGAATTATCTAATATAAGGGGGAAGTTAAATATGAAAAAAAGCAAATTATTCACGTTAGCTATGTCAGCTATAATGGCAGGTACACTACTTGTAGGTTGCCAATCTAAAAGCTCAGGTTCAGATGAGAGTATATCAGACTCTGGAACAAAATATTTAATAGCAACGGATTCAAAATATGCACCATTTTCATTTGAAGAAGATGGAGAATATAAAGGAATTGATGTGGAGATATTAGCAGCAGTAGCAGAAGAATCTGGATTTGATTATGAATTAAAGCCTATGGATTTTAATGCAATAATACCAGCGCTAACTTCAAATCAACTTGATGGGGCCATAGCTGGTATGAGTATAACTGATGAAAGAAAGGAAGCTTTAGACTTCTCTGATGGTTACTTTGAATCAGGTTTATCAATAGTAGTAGATTCTGATAATACAGAAATTAACGGAGTTAAAGATTTAAATGGAAAAACAGTTGTGGTTAAAAAAGGAACAGCAGGGGAAAATTGGGCTTTAGAAAATCAAGAGAAATATAACTTAGAATTAAAACATTTTGAAGATTCTCCAGCTATGTTTTTAGCAGTTCAAGGTGGAAATGCAGACTTTGCTTTAGAAGATTATCCAGTAATAGCATATAAAATAAAAGTTGATGCTGATAACGAATTAAAAATAGCAGGGGATAAAGTAACAACTGCTGATTATGGATTTGCAGTTAATAAAGGTCAAAATGCAGAGTTATTAGAAAAATTTCAAGAAGGATTAAAAGCTATAAAAGAAAATGGTAAGTATGATGAAATAATTTCTCAATATATAGACCAATAAAATATATCTGCGTATGAAAATTTACTTACACTAAATCAATATAAAATTTAACTAGATATGAGGGATAAATATGGTGAGTTTAGAGTTGTTAAAAAAAAGTTTACCAAGTCTGCTATCAGGGCTTGGAGTAACAGTAAAAATAGCTTTTTTTGCAATAATTATAGCGTGTGTCATAGGTTTAATATTTGGTATTTTAAGCATATCAAAGTATAAAATCATAAGTGGAATAGCATTCATATATACAACAATTATTAGAGGAACTCCACTTATGATACAGGCAATGTTTATATTTTTTGGATTAGGTCAGTTTCTAGGTATAAGATTTAATCCTGTTTCAGCAGGTATTTGGATTTTAGCATTGAATTCAGGTGCGTATCTTTCAGAAATTTTTAGAGGTGGAATACAAGCTGTAGATATAGGTCAAATGGAAGCTGCAAGAAGTTTAGGTATGCCAACATCTATGGCAATGAGAAAAGTAATATTACCACAAGCTATTAAGATTATGATTCCTTCTCTTATGAATCAATTTATAATTGCTATAAAAGATACTTCAATATTATCTGTAATAAGTATTAGAGAGCTTATGCAAAGTGGGCAAATAATAGTTGGTACAACATACAAAGCTTTTGAGATTTATGGAATAGTTGCAATAATGTATTTAGTATTAATAACATTATTAATGTGGGCTTCAAAGCTTGTAGAAAGGAGATTGGCATCGTGATAATAAAGGTAAGCAATTTGAAAAAATACTTTGGAAATTTAGAAGTTTTAAAAGATATAAATTTAGAAATTAAAAAAGGTGAAGTTGTTTGTATAATCGGACCTTCTGGTTCTGGTAAAAGTACACTTTTGAGATGTTTAAATGGATTAGAGCAAATAAATTATGGTAAAGTTACAATACTTGATCATGACTTGTTTGATAAAAAATCGGATATAAATAAATTAAGAGAAAATATAGGAATGGTATTTCAAGGATTTAATTTATTTCCTCATAAAACAGTTTTAGAAAACATAACGATGGCACCTCAGTCTTTAAAGAAAATATCTAAAGAAGAATCAATAGATATTGCAATGAAACTTCTAAGAAAAGTTGGATTAGAAGGCAAGAAAGATAATTACCCAAATAGCTTATCTGGTGGACAAAAACAAAGGGTTGCTATAGCTAGAGCTTTAGCCATGAATCCTAAGGTTATGTTGTTTGATGAACCTACATCAGCTCTTGATCCAGAGATGGTAGGGGAAGTATTAAATGTAATGAAGGACTTAGCGAAAGAAGGTATGACAATGATAGTTGTAACTCATGAAATGGGATTTGCTAGGGAGGTGTCAGATAGAGTAATATTTATGGATGGAGGATATATATTAGAAGATTCTACTCCTGACGAGATATTTACTGATGCTAAAAGTGAAAGATGTATGGAGTTTTTAAATAAAGTTATTTCTCACTAAGAACAGCTATGTTGAAACATAGCTGTTCTTTTATGTATTTATCTACTTGAAATGATTTTAAGTTAAAAATAATTTAAAATCAAAAAATCATATTAAAAAATATAAATATAAAGACATAAATATATTTTAGTCAATTATAATTGGATAATATATAATGAACGTTCGTTAAATGCGCGAAAATATACAAAAATATACAAAATTCATCAAAAAAATAGTTATTATGTATTGAAAAAATAAAATATCTATATAATAAAGACGTAAAATAAAATGAATATTGATAATAATATTCGGAACGAGGTAAGTTATGGATAATTTAGATTTTAATTCATTAAAACAAGAAATGATTAATTTAAGTGAAGATATATTTAAAAATCCAGAGCTTGGATTTAAAGAGTTTGAAACTAATAAAAAAATATGCGAAAAATTAGATAAATATAATATAAGTTACGAAAATGATATTGCAATAACAGGAATAAGAGCAACAATAGAGTCTAAAAAGGAAGGTCCTCATATAGCGCTTTTATGTGAACTAGACTCAGTACCTAGTACAGAGCATCAGTTCTTAGGAAAAAAAGATAATTGTGCTCATTCTTGTGGTCATTATGCACAAGTTGGAATGATGCTAGGAACATTTATAGCTTTAAAAGAATCTAATATCATTGAAGAGCTTGGTGGAAAAATATCATTTATAGCAACTCCAGCAGAGGAATATTGTGATTTTGATTATAGAGAAAATCTAGTAAAAGAAAATAAACTTTCATATATATCTGGAAAGCAAGAAATGATTAAGCTTAGTGCATTTGATGATATAGACTTAGTTTTATCAGCACATGCAATGCCACCAGGAACTCAACATTTGGCAGAAGTAAACTCAAGTTTAAATGGATTCTTAGGTAAGAAAATCATATTTAGAGGTGTATCTGCACATGCAGGACTTAATCCTTGTGATGGTGTAAATGCTTTAAATGCAGCAAATATAGCTTTAAATGCAATAGCATACTTAAGGGAAACATTTAAAGAAGAAGATGCAATAAGAGTTCATTACGTTATAAGTGATGGAGGCACAAGTGTTAACAGTGTCCCTGATAAAGTAACAATTGATATGTACATAAGAGCTAAAACTTTAGATGCAATAATGGATGTTAACACAAAAGTAGATAGAGCATTTAGAGGTGGAGCTTTAGCACTTGGTGCAGACCTTGAAATTATAAATACAGGTGGATATTTACCTTTAACACAAGATGAACACCTTACAAAGGCAGTAAAAGATAATATGCTTAAATTTATGGACGAAGATAAAATATTATCAAATTGTCATTCATTTGCAAGTGGAGATATAGGAGATTTATCATATTTAATTCCAACTGTTCAAATAGGTGTATCAGGGTTTTCAGGAAGAGTTCATGGTAATGACTTTAAGACTGAAAATACACATATAGCATATGAATTACCAATTGATTATTTTACAGAGACGGTAAAAGATTTATTAAAAGATAATGGGAAACGTACAAAAGAGATATTATCAAATTATAAGCAAAAGCTTACATTTGATCAATATATAAAGTTATTAAACGACACAAATAAAACTAATAGGTATAATGCGGAGGTTTAAAAATGTTTAAGAAAAAAATATTATCAACACTTTTAGCTGTAGGGCTTAGTGCGACTTTCTTAGTTGGATGTGGTTCAGATGAAGCAGGTTCAGCATCAAATGGAGATAAAGTTAATGTTAAGTTATTGGTAACAGGTGCTTTAGGAGATAAAGCGTTCAATGACTCAGCAAATGCAGGTATGGAAAAAATAAAAGAGCAATTTGGAGATAAGGTTAATGTAGATGTTGTAGAAATGGGATTTGATCAAACTAAATTTGAACCATCATTAATAGATGCATCAGAATCAGATGCTGATGTTATAATAACTGGTGGTTGGGATATGAAAGAGCATGTTGAAAATACAGCAGAAAATTACAAAGATAAAAAATACATAGTTTACGATACAGATGTTAATTATGATGAGTATGATTTAGATAATGTTTATTCAATGACATATAAGCAAAATGAAGCTGGATTCTTAGCAGGTGCATTAGCTGCTTTAGTTACAACTAGTGATATGGAACTTGCTAATGAAGAAAAAGTTATAGGATTCGTTGGAGCAAGAGATACATCAGCTGTTATAAATGACTCTTTAGTAGGATATATAGAAGGAGCTAAATTTATAGATAAAGATGTTAAAGTTGAAGTAGCATATATAGGTTCATTTACAGATACTGCAAAAGCTAAAGAAATAACATTAGCTCAATATTCAAACGGAGCAGATATAGTATTCACAGCAGCTGGACCAGCTTCAGCAGGATCAGTAGAAGCTGCTAAAGATGCTAAGAAATATATAATAGGTGTAGATAGTGACCAAGCTTTAGCTTATGAAGGAAAAGAAGAACAAAAATATATAATATCTTCAGCACTAAAAAATATAGATAAATCTTTAGTTGATACTATGAATGAGTACTTAAATGATTCATTAGAATTTAATACTCATAGCGTATTAGGGATAAAAGAAGATACAGTTGGACTTGCTGAAAATGACATATACACTTCAACAGTAAGTGAAGATATAAGAACTAAAGTAAGTGAAATTACAACTCAATTAAAAGAAGATAAAGTTAAAGTTAGCACTGCTTTAGGAATGGAAGAATCAAAGTTAAAAGAAATGATAAAAAACGCTAAGTAATTAATTTAGAATCGGGGGTGTGTTAAATGAACAAAGAAATATTAAAGGTAAGTAATTTAACAAAAGTCTACCCTGGTGGTGTAGTTGCAAACTACAATGTAAATATTGCTATAAATGAAGGAGAAGTTCATGCACTTATAGGTGAAAATGGTGCGGGAAAATCTACTTTAATGAAAATGCTATTTGGAATGATACCACAAACTAGTGGTGATATATATGTAAATGGAGAGAAAGTTAAATTCTCTTCATCTAAACAGGCTTTGGAAAAAGGTATAGGAATGGTGCATCAGCATTTTATGCTGGTGCCTTCTTTGACTGTAGCAGAAAATTTAATATTAGGTCATGAAACAACAAAATCAGGATTTATAAATATTGAAGAAGCTATAACACAAACAGAAGAAATTTCTAAAAAATATAATTTAAAAGTTGATGCAAGAGCTAAAGTTAAAGACATTTCAATAGCAATGAAACAAAAACTAGAAATATTAAAGGCTTTATATAGAGGAGCTAAAATATTAATACTAGATGAACCAACAGCAGTGCTTACACCACAGGAGATAGAAGAATTATTTAAACAATTAAAATTATTAAAAGAGCAGGGATATACAATTATATTTATATCTCATAAGCTTCATGAGATAAAAGAGCTTTGTGATAGATTAACAGTTTTAAGAGATGGTCAAACAATGGGGACTTACTCAGTTAGTGAACTATCAGAACAGGAAATATCAAGACTTATGGTTGGTCGTGATGTAGACTTAAATATAGAAAAGACTCAAAGAGACTTTAAGGATGTAGTCTTAAGTGTTGATAATTTAACTGTTAAAAACTCATTTAAAAATGTAGTAGTAAATGATATAAGTTTTACAGTTCGTGAAGGTCAAATACTAGGTGTGGCAGGTATAGAAGGTAATGGTCAGTCAGAACTTGTAAATGCAATAATAGGAACTACTCCAATAGTAAATGGTAAAATTGCTTTAAGAAAACAAGATATAACTAAAGAGTCTATATTAAAAAGACAAGAACTTGGTATATCCCATGTTTCTGAAGATAGACTTCACTTTGGTAGTGCACCAAATCTTTCAATTGAAGATAATGCGATATCTAAGATATATTCTTCAAAAGAATTAAATAACAAAGGATTATTAAATTTATCAAAGATAAAAGAATTTACAAGTAATTTAGTAAAAGAATTTATAGTAAAGCATGATAATATAAAGCAGGCTATAAAGGATTTATCTGGTGGTAATATACAAAAGGTTATAGTTGGACGTGAATTTTTATATGATCCAAATCTTTTAATAGTAAATCAACCAACTCGTGGAATAGACGTTGGGGCAATAGAATTTATTAGACACAAAATACTTGATATGAGAGAAGCTAAAAAAGCTATACTGTTAATATCATCAGACTTAGGAGAAGTTTTATCTTTAAGTGATAGCATAATAGTTATGCATGAAGGTAAGATAGTAGCATATATAGATGATGCTAAAAATGTTACTGAAGAAGAATTAGGTCTTTACATGTTAGGTGTTAAGCGTGATAGTGATGAGATAATCGGAGGTGCTTATTATGCGTAAAGACAACAAATTTAATGTTTTAAAATACTTTGATTTATTAAGACTACTAGTTGCAGTAGGGATTGCACTTTTAATAACAACTGGAATAATTTTCTTGTGTAGTGAAAATCCAACTAAAGCTTTATCCACATTACTTACAGGTCCAATAAGTTCAAAAAGATATTTATTTAATGTGCTTGAAATGATGGTACCGCTTATGTTTACTGGTTTATCATTAAGTTTAGTTTTCAAATCAGGAAACTTCTCAATGATAACAGATGCTTCATTTTATATAGGAGCTGTAATAGCATCTTTTATTGCTATAATGATACCTTTACCAAGTGGGATTCATCCAATGGTTTCTATATTAATAGCAGGATTTATTGGTGGAATTATAGGTAGCATACCTGCATGGTGTAAGGTTAAATATAAAGCTAATGAACTTGTTACATCTTTAATGCTTAACTATGTATTTTTCTATACAGGACTTTATATAGTTAATAAGTTTTTAGCTGATAGACAAGCAAGTAACTTTGCTTCACTTAAGTTTTTAAAAACTGCTAGTTTATCTAATATTGTAGATGGAACTAGACTTCATACAGGGTTTATAATAGCGATAATTACATGTGTTTTATTGTATATATTCTTAACTCGTACTAAGTGGGGATATGAAATAAGATTAGTAGGTTCTAATCCCGAGTTTGCAAGATACTCAGGAATAAATACAAAAAAAGTTATACTGTATACTTCATTTATATCAGGATTTGTAGCAGCAATAGGTGGTGCTATAGAAAAATTAGGTATGTATAGACGATTTCAATGGGCATCAGCTCCAAGTTATGCTTGGGATGGAGTTATAATATCTATATTGTCATCTAATAACCCAATATTTGTACCAGTAGCTGCATTCTTCTTATCTTATATACGTGTTGGTGCGGATATAATGGCAAGACAGACAGATGTACAAAATGAAATAGTTTCACTTATACAAGGTATAATAATACTTTTAGTTACAGCTGAAAGATTCTTATTCTTCATAAAGCAAAGAAAAGAAAGTCAATTAGCCTTAGCAAACAATGAAAACAAAGGGGGCGATAAGTAATGGAAGCTCTATTTTCAATATTATTAAAAGAAGATTTTTGGTTTGCAGTTATAAGGTCGACTACTCCAATACTTTTAACAACATTAGGTGCAATGATAGCAGCTCGTGCTGGTGCTAGAAATATAGCACTTGAAGGTACAATGTTAACAGCAGCATTTGTAGGAGTTGCGGCAAGTCACTTTACACAAAGTGCTTTCATAGGGCTATTATTTTCGATACTTTCAGGTGTAATACTTAGTAATATAATTGCTTACTTTGCACTTAAATTAAAATCTAACATAATTATATCTGGTATATCACTTAATTTAATGGCATCAGGTATGACAGTGTTTGGATTATATTTATTAACAGGAGATAAAGGAGCATCTACTTCTTTAAATTCTTTAGCACTTCCTAATATTAATATACCAATTATAGAAAATATGCCTGTAATTGGAAAAATAATATCAGGTCATAATATATTAACTTACGTAGCTTTAATATTAGTAATGCTTGTATATATAATGTTTAAATATACACAATTAGGGCTTAGAATAAAAGCTGTAGGAGAAAGTCCAGAAGCAGCTGAATCAGTAGGAATTAGCGTAAATAGAGTTAAATATATAGCACTTACTATGAGTGGAGTATTATCTGCACTTGGTGGAGCATTCTTATCAATGGGATATGTTACATTATTCTCGGCTGGTATGACATCGGGAAGAGGATATATAGCACTTGCTACTCAGTCTATGGCAGGAGCTAATCCAGTAGTAGGACTTTTAACTTCTAGTTTATTTGGATTTACAGAAAGTATGAGTAACTACTTACAAGGAATAAACCTTCCTGTAGAGTTTATACAAATGCTTCCATATTTAGCAATAGTTATTATATATGTAGTTTACTGTGCTAATAAAAATAAACAAGACAATAAAGCCTAAATAATATAAAAATACTAAATATTAATTATATAATTAATATTTAGTATTTTATCTAAAGAATAAAAAAATAATATAAACAAATAATATATATATTATTTAATTAAGGAGAAATTTAATGGCAAATTATACAGGTGTTGTAAAATGGTTTAATAATGAAAAAGGTTATGGATTTATAACAAGTAATAGTGGAGATGATGTTTTCGTACACTTTTCTAACATAAAAGAAGAAGGGCATAATAAAGATTTACATGAAGGTGAAGAAGTTAACTTCGATATAGTTCAAGCTGATAGAGGTCCTTCAGCTATAAATGTTCAAAAACGATAGTATTAAAAATAATAGTTGTACAATTGGTTGCAGGATGAAAATAATAAAGACATGGGAATTTTTACCCATGCCTTTATTATTTTACATATTTATTTAAAAAATTACTTACTGTATTCCAATATAATTTAGGATTAACTAAATCAGCATTAGCGTGCTCAGCACCTGTGATAGTAAGTTTTTCTTTTTCTGAGCTTGTAGCATTATATAACTCATCCATCATATAGTAAGGTACGAAAGTATCTTTATTTCCATGAATATATAATATAGGAGTATTAGATTTTTTTACTTGGTCAATAGCTGAAGCTTCTTTTAATGAATATCTAGCCTTAATTTGAGTAACAATATTAGATAAATTCATTACAGGGAATGATTTTAAATTAAATAATGACCTTAATTGATAAGAGAATTCATCCCATACTGAAGTATAGCCACAATCAGCAACAATAGCCTTAACATTAGATGGTAACCTTTCTCCAGAAACCATTAAGACAGTAGAAGCTCCCATAGATGTACCATGAAGTATTATTTCACTATCGTTATTATTATTTATTATGTAATTTATCCAATCTATTATATCTAATCTATCATGCCATCCCATACCTATATAGTTTCCTTCACTCTCTCCATGAGCTCTAAGATCTGGAACTAAAATATTATATCCCATTTCATATAAATATTTAGCTTTAGCGCTAACAAGCTTACCCTCAGATGTATATCCATGTATAACTATGGCCCACTTATTGCTTTTATTTTCATTTATTACTTGGTATGCATGCAATTTTAAATTATCATAAGATAAAATATATTTATCTTCATAGTTTGAATTTTTCAGTAACCAATCCACATCTTCTTGTACTTCTAATCCTTCATCTTCATCATCTCCAAATATCATATCCTTTGAAGTATTAGGGTCTAATGCTAAATTATAAAAATAATTACCTACATAAGAGCCAATTCCAATTGTTGCAAGTAAAATTAATATTAGTATAATTATAATTATTTTTTTCTTCTTCATACTCAATCTCCTTAAACTTAACATAGATATATATTATCATAAAATCAAATAGTTTAACATAGTTAAATTTTGATAATCATAATATTTTAAAGTGAAAACTAAATTAAGTTTTATATTAAGTTTTGATATATTTGATATAATGTATTTATAAAATATTTTAGGAAGTAGGAAATAAATGAAAGAAATAATAAAATCAATAAATGTAGATTTAAATAAATGCAATGATGCTATAAATACAAATAGTTTAATGGAAATTGCGATAGCTATAGAAGAAATGATAGATAAGTACAGGTATGAAATTAAGGATTTAACTGAATTAGAAAAAAGAAATGTTTGGTCTTATAATAAAAAAGATTTAGAAAAAGTAATTGACTATATAAAAGGGTATGAAGTAAAGTTAAGAAATCAGTATAATCAAACTATCATAAATGAATCTTTTCATAATTCCATAGAAAATATAGAAAGTAGCAATAATTTATCTTGTGAAAGAAAAAAAGAACTTATAGATATTATAAATAAAATAAAAAATATATCTAATGAAGATTGTAATAAGGATGTAAAATGGAGTAAACTAAGGGATTATATAAACTTTATTAGTAATGAAAGCTTTGAAGTTGGATTTGAAATATTAAATCTTTTATACAAAATATGTACATATAGTTTATAAAAAATTATAAAACAAAAACTATAGAGTGTATTAATATAAATAATACACTCTATAGTTTTAATTTTAACTATTATTTAAATTAACTTTAGGAGTTAAATTATATAATAAAGCTAATTTATCAAATGCATGAAGAGAATTTTTTATGGTATCATAAGATACACAATATGAAATTCTAAAATGACCAGGGCATCCAAATGATGAACCTGGGACTAATAATAAATTAAATTTCTTAGCATCTTCACAGAACTTTTTGTCATCTTCAATAGGAGTTCTTGGAAATAAATAGAATGTGCCGTGAGGTTTGACACAAGTAAATCCTAAGTTGACTAAATGATTATATAATAAATCAAAATTTTTCTTATAAATATCAATATTAACCTCAGAATCTAAACACTTAGCAACAACTCTTTGGAATAAAGAAGGTGCATTTACAAATCCTAAAATTCTATTTGCAATATTTAAAGAATCTATAATTTTACCGAATTCATCCATATTATTATTAATAACTACATACCCAATACGTTCTCCAGGAAGAGATAATGACTTGCTATAGGAGTAAGCTATAAATGTATTTTTATAATATTTAAGTAAGCAAGGTACCTTAGCATTATCGTACACGATTTCTCTGTAAGGCTCATCTGAAATTAAGTATATGCTAGTATTAAATTTTTTTTGCTTATTTTTTAGTAAACTACCTAGGTTAGTTAAAAATTCATTTGAATAAATAATTCCAGTTGGATTATTTGGAGTATTTATTATTATGGCTTTAGTTTTATTTGTAATAGCTTTTTCTAGAGCGTCTAAGTTTGGCTCAAAGTTATTTATGTCTGTAGGAACTACAATTAATTTTCCGTCAAAGTTATTGACATAGTTTTTATATTCTCCAAAAAATGGAGCAAAAGTTATAACTTCATCATTTGGATTTAGCAATGTTTTTAAAATTATATTAAGTCCTCCTGCAGCTCCACAAGTCATAACTATATTTTTATAACTAAGATTTAAATCTTTTTTTTTACTTAAGAATAAAGCAATTTCAGCTCGTACATCTTCATACCCTGAATTATTCATATATCCATGAATTAAATTTGGAGACTGAGAATTTAATATTTCATTAATAGCTATTTTTATACTTTCTGGAGGATCTACATTAGGATTACCAATACTAAAGTCATAAACATTTTCTTCACCGTAAATTTTGGATAATTTTTTTCCTTCTTCAAACATTGATCTTACTATAGAGTTGCCTTGAAGAAGGTTTTCCATTTTACTTGATATCATTTTGACAACACCCCTTATATATTATTAAATATATTTTATCATAATTCATATATGATTTATTTGAAAATTTGTATATTTTAAATATTACATACAATTGATAATTGTAAAAAATATAATTAGATAATGAATTAGTTTTAAACTTCCTTAATTATGTAAAAATATGTATAATTATGAAGTTACAAAAAGTAATAAATTTAAGTTTTAAAGCTAAAATGTCCAAATTATGACACAATTCAAGTGATTAATTGTGATACTATAGTGTTAGAACTATTAAATATAGTAGTAAATATAGTAAAGAACATACTTAAATTTTAGAATTAAACTTGTAAATATGGGAGGTATAAAATGAAAAAATTATTACTACTACTAACAACATTATCAATGTTTATATTCTCAGGATGCAGTAGCGAAAGTGATAGAACTGTAACTGATAGAGAGGGTACTGAGGTAAGCATACCTAAAAAAATAGAGAAAGTAATATCAACGGCACCATCTAATACAGAGGTAATAATGGGACTTGGCTTAGGTGATAAATTAGTGGCAATTGATACATACTCAACAGATATAGAAGGTATAAATCAAGAATTACCACAAATAGATTTTTCAAATCCAGATGCTGAAACTATAATTAGTTTAGATCCAGATGTAGTGATTGCATCAGGACATAATAAAACCGGATCTACAGAAGATCCATTTAAGGCAATTAGCGAAGCTGGAATTCCAGTTGTCTACATACCAAGTAGTGAAAGTATTGAAGGTGTTTATGAAGATATAAACTTTATAGCAGATGTACTAAATGAAAAGGAAAAAGGACAAGAAATAGTTAATGGTATGAAAGAAAAAGTAGATGAAATAAAAGCTATAGGTGACAAAATAGAAGATAAGAAAACAGTTTATTTTGAAATATCACCAGCTCCAAGTTTATTTAGTTTTGGAAAAGATACATTTTTAAATGAAATGATAGAAATTGTAGGAGCAAAAAATATATTTGCAGATGAAGAGGGATGGGTATCTCCAACTGAAGAATCTGTAATAGATGCTAATCCAGATGTAATAATAACTAATGCATCTTATATGGAAAATCCAACTGAAGAAATAAAGTCTCGTGAAGCTTGGGATGTAATAAATGCTGTAAAAGATAATGCAGTTTATTTAGTAGATAAAAATGCTTCATCACGTCCATCACAAAATGCAACGAAAGCTTTAGAAGAAATAGCAAAAGCTGTATATCCAGAATACTATGGACAATAAAAAGAAATTAATAATAAGCATATTAATAGCATTTTTAATTATAGGTATTGGAACTTCTGTGGGAAGTTCCAATATTAATTTACTAGAAACTATATCAATATTAATGAATAAATGCTTTAATTTTGCTATTAAAGATGGTATAGACCCTAAAAATATAGGGATAGTATGGAAATTAAGATTACCGAGAGTTTTATTGGCATTTTTAGTTGGAGGATGTTTAGCGACTAGTGGTGCAGTAGTTCAATCTATTTTAAAAAATCAATTAGCATCACCATATACATTAGGAGTATCTTCTGGTGCATCATTAGGAGCAGGTCTTATAATAGTTACAGGAATAGCTGTTCCTGTAATAGGGAACTTTACACTTCCTTTAGTTGGTTTTTTATTTGGTTTAGCTACTGTATTTATAGTTATAACTTTTTCAGTAAAAATAGATAGAACTATGTCAAATAATACCATAATCTTATCGGGTATGGTTTTATCTTTATTTGTAAATGCATTATTAACAACTTTAACAGCATTATTTTCAGAAGATATGAAAAGTATATCACTTTGGCAAATGGGTAGTTTTGCTATGAAGGGATGGAGTTATGTAAGGCTTCTAATTCCATTTGTAATAGTAGGTATGATTGGTATAATTAAATTTACAAAAGAGATGGATATTATAACTTTTGGAGAAGAACAAGCAAAAGCAATGGGAGTAGAAACATCAAAAGTAAAGCGTAAACTCTTTATTTATTCTGCAGTGCTTACAGGAGGTGCAATATCATTAAGTGGCACAATTGGATTTATAGATTTAATTGCACCACATGTTGTAAGAAAGGTATTTGGTTCAAATCATAAGTATGTTATACCGATGTCATTTTTATACGGAGGTTGTTTTATGGTTATAGCAGATATTGTAGCAAGAACTGTTATAGTACCATCAGAACTTCCTGTAGGAGCAGTAACAGCTCTAATTGGAGCTCCATTTTTTGCATATGTATATTTTAAGAAATAAAGGTGATAGTTATGTTAAAAATTAAAAATCTTTATAGTGGTTACAATGATGTAGATGTAATAAAGGATATAACTATAGATGTAAATAAAGGAGAAAGTGTATTTATCATAGGTCCAAATGGTTGTGGAAAGAGTACTTTTTTAAAGTCTATAGCTAATATTATAGAATATCGTGGAAGTATACAAATTGAAAATAAAGAAATATCATCTTTTAAAAGAAAAGATTTAGCTAAAAAAGTTGGGCTAATGAGTCAAATTTCAGAAATATATTTTCCTTATACAATTTATGATACGGTGTCACTTGGAAGGTATCCTTATACTAAGGGGATGTTTGATAAACTATCTAAGGATGATCATAAAATAATTATGGACAGTATTGAAAAGGTTGGTCTAACAGAATATAAAGATAAAATGATAACTGAATTGTCTGGAGGACAACTTCAAAGAGTTTTTTTAGCAAAACTACTTGCTCAGAACCCAGATATAATACTTCTTGACGAGCCAACTAATCATCTTGATTTTAAATATCAAATTGAGTTACTAGAATATGTTAAGAAGTGGTCAATGTCGAATAATAAAATTGTAATAGGAGTGTTACATGATTTAAATTTAGTACATAACTTTGCAGACTCGGTAATTTTATTAAATCAAGGAAGAGTTATATCATCTGGAAAGCCAGTCGAGGTTTTAAATAATGATATAATAAAAGATGTATATGATATAGATATAAAAGGCTTTATGCTAGATGCATTAGAGAAGTGGAAAGATTGTATATAGACTAGAATTAATTGATTACTTCTAATCTAATAAGAAGTTAAAACTTATAAGTACTTATAAGTTATAACTTCTTATTTTTTATAAAATATATGTTATATTATAATTAATTTTAAAATTTCTATTGACTATATACCGTATATTGTATACAATATACTTGTAAGAAAAAAGGAACAAATGGAGATGATTAAAAATGAAAAAAATAGAAAGAATAATAACTACTATAAAAGGTATATCAAAATACATGTTAGTAAATGAAAGAATAAATAGTCAAAGATGTGTAGCTCAAAATATAGATACAACAAAGACTATAATAGAACATAACTAAGCTTATTCCTGATGATTTATATATATATTCTCCAAAAGCTGAACTTGAAAAAGTTCAGCTTTTTTATTTTATAATATAAATTAATTATAAAATTTAAATTTTAGTTACATAATGTGAAGTGAGGTTAGAGGTTATGCTAGAATATGTAATATATATAATATAAATAAAATAAAAAGGGTGATTATATGTCGCATATAAATGCAAAAGAGGCTTATAAAAGTTTGGAAGAGAGATTAAATAGATTTCCTCAAGGTGCACCGCCATCAAAAACATTATACAAAATACTAGAAATGCTATTTACAGAAAAAGAAGCTGCTTTGGTTGCTCAATTACCTATAAAAGCTTTTAGAGTGAAAACTGCAGCTAAAATTTGGAGTGTAAGTGAAAGTGAAGCATTAAAAATATTAGATATGTTAGCTAGTAGAGCAATACTGTTAGATATTGAAGATGGAAAGGGTAAAAAATATATACTACCACCTCCTATGGCTGGGTTTATCGAATTCGCTTTAATGAGAACTAGAGATGATATTGATCAAAAACTTTTAGCAGAACTTTATTATCAGTATTTGAATGTAGAAGAAGATTTTATAAAGGAGTTATTTTACTCATCAGATACAAAGTTAGGGAGGATTTATGTTCAAGAAGAAGTTCTAACTAATGATAATGAAGTGACTATACTTGATTATGAAAGAGCAACTCATATAATAGAAGAAGCAAGTCATATAGCGGTAGGAATGTGCTATTGTAGACATAAGATGCATCATATGGGTAAAGCTTGTGAAGCACCTATGGATATATGTATGACATTCGGTAATACTGCAAATTCATTGATAAAAAATAATTATGCAAGAAGGGTTGATGCATCAGAATGTAAAGAGTTACTACATCAAGCATATGAACATAATTTAGTTCAATGTGGTGAAAATGTAAGAAAGGGAGTAACGTTTATATGCAACTGCTGTGGATGTTGTTGTGAAGCTATGTTAGCAGCGAGGAAGTTTGGTAATTTACACCCAGTAGCAACAAGTAGTTTTATACCAAAGATAAATTATGATAATTGTGTTAACTGTGGAAAGTGTGTTAAAGCATGTCCTATTGGAGCAATTGATAAGATAAAAGAAAATGATAAAACTATAGTTAAAATAGATGAAGATAGATGTTTAGGTTGTGGAGTATGTGTTAGAAATTGCTATAAAAAAAGCATAACTTTATTAAAAAGAAAAGAAAAAATTATAACGCCAGCTAATTCGGTACATAGAGTTGTTTTAATGGCTATAGAAAAAGGTCAATTACAAGAATTAATATTTGATAATAAAGCTTTATCTAGTCATAGAGCAATGGCAGCAATACTTTCTTCAATATTAAAATTACCTACAGCAAAGAGAGTTCTTGCTAATGAGCAATTAAAGTCTGTTTATTTAGATAAACTATTAAGTATGAATCAAAAGTAAATGTTAAAAATATGCAAATATGATACTATAATATAGTAGATATAAATAATGGAGGAGATATAATGGAGAGTATTAAATGGGTAAATCAAAAAAAAATAGAAAGAACTATTAAGGCTTTAGAGAAAAATAATATGAGTGGATATTTTGCTAAAGATGAAAAAGAACTTTTTAATATAATAGAAGGTCTATTAAAAGAAGGAGACTTAGTAGCTTGTGGGGGCTCTATGAGCTTATTTAATACGAAGATAATAGATTATTTAAAAAATGGAAAATACAACTTCTTAGATAGACATAATTCTAATCTTAAGCCAGAAGATGTTAAAGAAATATATAGAAAATCATTTTTTGCAGATGCATACTTTGCAAGTACTAATGCCATAACTGAAAATGGGGAATTATATAATGTAGATGGAAATGGAAATAGAGTAGCTGCAATGCTTTATGGTCCAGATAAAGTGATTTTAATAGTTGGAGTAAACAAAATAGTTAAAGATGTACAAGAGGCTATAAATAGAAATAAATATGTCTGTGCACCAGCTAATGCAAAAAGGTTAGGGACTAGAACACCTTGCCAAGCAACAGGTGTATGTATGGATTGTTCAAGTCCAGAAAGAATATGTTGTGAATATACTTTAATAAAAAAACAAAGAACGGCAGGAAGGATGCATGTAATTTTCATAAATGAAAACATTGGATATTAACATGAGATAAGGAGGCATTATGAAAAAGGTTAAACTTGTGTATAACCCTAATTCTGGAGAGAAATCTATCGTAGGCAAATTAGACACTATAATAGAAGTATATCAAAAATATGGATATGAGGTAGTACCATATAGACTAAATAAAGAAAATCCTACAAAAAATGCATTTAATGGAATGGATGGAAGCTATCATCATGTATTGATTTCGGGTGGAGATGGAACAGTAGATATTGTTTTGAATGCTATGAAAGAATTAGATATAGAAATTCCTATTGGAATTTTACCATCAGGGACGGCAAATGATTTTGCTAATGCCTTAGGTTTACCTTTTGATGTAAGAAATGCTATAGAGAATATAATTGTTTCAAAATCTAAAAAGATAGACATAGGTAAGGTTAATGATAAATATTTTATAAATGTAGCTAGTGCAGGAATGTTTACAGATGTATCTCAAAAAATAAATCCAGATTTTAAAAATTCAATGGGAAGAGTATCATATTATATAAAAGGTATAGAAGAAGCATTACACCTAAGGGAATTTAATATAAGTGTAAATTCAGAAGAAATAACATATAACGGTAAAATGTATTTAATGCTTGTATTTAATGGTAAGACAGCAGGGAATCTTAATTTAGCATATAAATCAGAATTAGATGATGGATACTTAGATGTTATTATATTTAAGGCAACGCCACCACCAAAGTCAATTCCAGTTTTTATAAATATTCTAAAAGGAGAACATCTAGATCATTATAATGAAGATGATTTGCTATATTTTAGAACTAAAAAAGTAACCATAAATTGTAGTGATGACTTAGTAACAGATATAGATGGTGAAAGGGGTCCTGATTTTCCTTTAGAAATTGAATGTATAGAAGATGGTATGGAAATTTTAGGTATTTATTAAAATTTAATAATTTATATAGAAAATGCTAGCTATTAAATTTTTAATAACTAGCATTTTTATTTTATATAAATTATTTTCCTGGTTTGAATGAGCTCTTAAGTGGAACTATTCTATTAAATACTAATTTATCTTCTGTAGTATACTTTGGATCAACACTGTAGAATCCATTTCTAACAAATTGGAATTTATCATAAGGTTTAGCATTTTCTAATTGAGTAGTTTCAGCAAATCCTTGTAATATTTCTATAGAGTTTTCATTTATTTGATCTAAGAAGTGCTTTCCTTCATTTTCTGGAGCATCATCTAATATTAATGGTTCAAATAATCTAAATTCACATGGTTTACAGTTATTAGCATCTACCCAGTGAATAGTTGCCTTAACTTTACGTCCAGTGAAACCTGATCCACTCTTAGTTTCTGGATCGTATGTACAGTGAATTTCAATAACTTCTCCGTTTTCATCTTTTACAACATCTGTACATTTAACGAAGTAAGCACCTTTTAAGCGAACCTCATTTCCTGGGAACAGTCTAAAGTACTTTTTAACTGGTTCCTCCATAAAGTCTTCTTGTTCTATATATAATTCTCTAGAGAATGAAACTTGTCTAGTTCCTTTAGACTCATCTTTAGCGTTATTTTCTATATCTAACATTTCAGATTGACCTTCAGGATAGTTAGTTATAACTAATTTTAAAGGCTTAAGTACACCCATTACAAGAGGAGCTTTAGGCTGTAAGTCTTCTCTTAAGAAGTGATCTAACAATTGACTATCAACCTTAGAATCAGCTCTAGCAACTCCTATTTCAGAGCAGAAGTTACGGATTGATTCTGGAGTATATCCTCTTCTTCTAACACCTGATATAGTAGGCATACGAGGATCATTCCATCCATCAACTACACCTTCATCAACAAGTTGTTTTAATTTTCTTTTACTCATAACTGTATTTGTTAAGTTAAGTCTAGCAAACTCTATTTGTCTTGGGATATTTTCCATTTCACATTCTCTTACAAACCAATCATAAAGTGGTCTTTGATCTTCGAATTCAAGGGTACATATAGAGTGAGTTATTCCTTCTATAGCATCTTCTAGTGGATGAGCAAAGCAATACATTGGATATATACACCACTTATCTCCTGTATTGTGGTGAGTAGAGTGTGCTATTCTATATATTATTGGATCTCTAAAGTTTATATTAGGAGAAGACATATCTATCTTAGCTCTTAAAACTTTTTCACCATCTTTGAATTCACCATTTTTCATTCTTTCGAATAAATCAAGGTTTTCTTCTATAGTTCTATTTCTGTATGGACTATCCTTACCTGGCTCAGTTAATGTACCACGGTATTCTCTCATTTCTTCTGGAGTTAAATCACATACATAAGCTTTTCCTTTTTTTATTAACAGGATAGCTCTTTTATACATTTCATCGAAGTAATCAGATGCAAAGAATAAGTTATTCCACTCAAATCCTAACCACTTAACATCTTCTTTTATAGAGTTTACATATTCAACATCTTCTTTAACTGGATTTGTATCATCAAATCTTAAGTTAACTTTTCCGTTAAATTCTTTTGCAAGCCCGAAGTTTAAGCATATACTTTTTGCATGACCTATATGTAAGTACCCGTTTGGTTCCGGAGGGAAACGAGTTATTATGCTGTCATGTTTACCTGTATCTAAATCATTTATAATTATATTTCTTATAAAGTTAGATGAATTAGTTTCATTTGACATATTTTGTACCTCTCAATTTAAATAAATTTCTATATAGTAAAAAGATACTATAATTCCATATTATTAATTTTAATCCAATCTGGCAAAAAAATAAAGATATAAATAACAAATAAAGATGAAATAATTTAATTTACGACAGATAGGAATTAAATATTATATTTAAGAGTATGAAACAAAATTAAATATTTTATGATAGTATTAGAAAGTTTTTTCTTGTAAATTATAATCATATAAAGTTAATTAAATCATTGTTATTTAAATATAAGTTTAATTATAAACTAAAAGGATGTGATCATTATAAAAGGAAAAAATATAATTATAGTAATAGTTGTAATAATAGCGATACTTATAGCAGGAATTTACTATATATTAACACCGGATAAAAAAGTAAGCATAAATACTCAATCCAATAGCATAACAATTGAAGAATTACTAAAAGGCGATTTTTTGGATTCATTTGAGATATTAAAAAATCCAATAAGACTAGAAGGGCGTTTATTATTATCAGAAAGTGAATTTAGAGATATAGTTTATACGGTAATGAATAATTATAATATTGAAGAATTCAAATATAGCAATATAAGTCTTCAGGAAAAGTACATAAAAGTAATATCACCATATAAATTCTTAAACTTAATTGATACACAATATGAAGTGAATATATATCCTACTATAGTTGATAATAATTTATATCTAACATTAAAGAATTTTAGAATAGGAAAATTGAAAATTAGTGATAGTATAGTACAGTCAGTTTTAAAATCAAAAGCAAATGCTTTACCTTTTGAAATTAATAAAAATGTAATTATAGTTGATAAGAGCTATATGCAACCTATTAATATAAAAACTATTGATATTAAAGATGATGAAGTTATTGTATATGTGTTGGTGACTACGACAGATATTATTCAATTTATAGGTGATTATAATACAAAATAATATGACAGCAAAGTAGGTGGAATAAGTGGAGCAATTATTATACTCAGTTTCTGAATATAAATTTTTAGCTGCAATTGTGGCTTTTTTATTAACTGCAATAGAGAGTTTTATACCTGTTTTACCACTAGTTGCTATAATACTGTTCAATGTATTTGTATTTGGATTATGGTTAGGCTTTTTTATATCATGGGCAGGTTCATGTATAGCAGCAGTACTACTATATTTACTAGCAAATAAGTTTTCAAAGTTAAAAATATTTGATAAGTATAAACATAAGTTTAATGATAAAAGAATTTCTAGCTATATAAAAAAACGAGGATTCAGCATAATTTTTATAACTTATGTTTGTCCATTTATTTCAGACTTTCTTATTAATATAATGAGTGGATTTATTGACTTAGATTTAAAAACTTTTATAAGTGGAATGGTTAGTGGGAAGTTTGTAATGTTTCTTTTTATAAGTTATGTAGGTGAAGATGTGACAGTTTTTTTTCATAGCCCGATTAAGGTTTTATTATTTTCGATATTTATTTTAATATCATGGATAATTGGACGAAATATGAATAATAAAATGCATTTAAATGAAGATTAGATTTGAAATCTTATGATATATGTGCTAAAATATATAAAGTTGATAAAACGTAAAATTAATTTAGGGGGAAAAAATGAAAAAGATATATATAGTAACAACTTATACAGGAACCGTATTATCTTATCTAATAAGAAAAATAAGTAAAACCCCGTATGCACATGTATCATTAGCATTAAATCAAGAATTAAGGCCAATGTACTCATTTGGAAGACTTAATCCCAAAACACCAATATTTGCAGGATTCGTTGAAGAAAATATAGATGAAGGTCTATATGCAATTAGAAAAAATACTATGTGTAGGGTGTACTCATTAGAAGTTACAGACGCACAATATTATCGTATATATAACAATATAATGTTTGTAAGTGAAAATAGAAAGAAATATGATTATGATGTAATGGCTCTTATATATTTAACTCTAAATAGACCAAGACAAGCAGATTATAAGTATGTGTGTTCTCATTTTGTTGCAGATATGTTAATTAAAAGTGATGTTGGTTTATTTGAAGGACCGTCATGTGGAATAAGACCAGATTCTTTTTATAATAATGAAAAGCTTAATTTAGAATATGAGGGACTTTTATCTCAATATGGTAAAGAGCAAAGAAGTTATGTACCTTATGTTGCAAAAATATAATAAACTACAATAAATACTCCTTATTTTATAAGGGGTATTTATTTTTTTGAAATAAATGGCTATAATGGTAATAACAACCATTTTGAAAGGAGTATTTATGAAAAAAATTATAAGATCATATGGTATAGCGCTAATTTTAGTTGCAATTTATGCATTTATAAAGCTTCCTGTACTTAGATTAGATTTTACCTCTGGTTTTTCAATGTTAATAGTATTCTTTATTATTGCTGGGGTATTAGATATGATGTTCGACAAAGGAGAGAGAACATCAAAAGCTGCAAAATACAATTTCTTTATAGCAATAGCTATGATAATATTTGTATCAGTAGTGCCATTTATTACTTCTTCCCCAATAATTCATGCAAAAGCATATAGAAATCTTATAGGAAACGTTGAAGAAAGTGATTTTGATAAAGATGTAAGTCCTGTAAGTGTAAATGATATTCGTATAGTAGATGAAGAAATGGCTATGAAGCTTGGAGATAAAAAGTTAGGAGAAATACCAGCTGTAGGGAGTGTATCGAAGCTTGGAGATTTCCATATACAAAATGTAAATGGTGAACTATACTGGGTTGCACCGCTTGTACATAGAGATATTGTTAAATGGATAACTAATTTAGACGGAACAAATGGATATGTAATGGTGTCTGCAAGTAATCCTCAAGATGTTAGGCTTGTACAAGAAATTGATGGTAAGCCAATAAAGATAGTGTATCAGCCTCAAGCGTATTTCCTTCAAGATTTACATAGACATATGTATATAAATGGAATTGTAAATTCTGGAATGACAGAGTTTTCATTAGAAATAAATGATGAAGGTAGACCATATTGGGTAACAAGCTTATATGAACATAAGATAGGTTTTAGTGGATCAGATGCTACAGGAGTGGCGGTAGTTGATGCTCAAACCGGTGAAGTTAAAAAATATTCTATAGAAGATGCACCAGAATGGATAGATAGAATTCAGCCAGAGCAATTTGTAGTAAATCAAATTAATGACTGGGGATTATACATAAAAGGTTTCTTAAATTCCGTAATCTCTGAAGAAGGAGTTTTGGTTGCTACTGAGGGAACGTCTTTAGTATATGGAGATGATGATAAATCATATTGGTATACAGGAATAACTTCTGCTGGTGCAGATGAGTCTACTATTGGATTTATTTTAGTAGATACTCGTACAAAAGAAGCTAAGTTATATAAGCAACCGGGAGCAACGGAAACTGCAGCAATGAGTTCTGCAGAAGGAAAGGTACAAGAGAAAAACTATGAAGCTACATTCCCTGTAATGTATAATATATTAGGAACACCTACATATGTTTCTGCACTTAAAGATAAAGCAGGTCTTGTTAAGATGGTGGCATTTGTATCAGTTGAAGATTTTGCAATTTTAGGACTTGGAGAAACAAAAGATGAAGCTTTAATAAATTATAGAGAAGCATTATCTAGCGAAGGTAACAATATAAGTATTGAAAATGATACAAGCAAAGCTAGTATAGAAGGTAAGGTTACTAGAATTAGTCCAGATGTAAAAAGTGGAAACACTAATTATTATTTAACATTAGATACAAATGAAAATATAATATTTACAGCAACATCAAAAGTATCTACAGAATTACCTTTAACAGCAGTTTCAGATCAAGTTAAGATTGATTATCAAGAAGGAAAGTCTGGAGTAGTTGAGATAATTTCATTTGATAACTTAAACATAGGTTCAAGTAAAGAAGAAGAGAAAGTAAAAAGTGACTCATCAACTAAAACTATAGAAGAAAATCAATAAAAATATATAAATAGTTATTAAGTTTTTAATTAAAAATAAAAAGAACATATCTTAGTATTTTATATACTAAGATATGTTCTTTTTTGTTATTCATAAAATGTGAATTATTATTTTTAGAAAAATATAGAAAAACAATCAATTTTTATAGGGACAATTAATATAATATTATTACAACTTGGTAAATTAATGACTCGAGGAGATATGCATTATGATGGGGTTAGAAAAAGATATACTGCTTTTAATTAGTAGGGTTAGATGTATGACAGAAACTCAGGTTGGTAAAGTTTTTTCAAGTAAAAAAAGACGTGGAAGAAAACCATTTAAGAAAACTTTAAGAAAAATGTGTAATGAATATACACTTAAAAAATATCCTTGCAATATAAACTATAGTGGATATAGAGATAATTCGTATGTATATTATTTAAATGGGAGTAAACAGTATAAGGGCAAGGAATTAGCTAAAACAGTAATAGGTTCTGAATTAGCAATTAGATTTAATTTAGGTGGATATGAGGTAAAAAGATTTTATAGAAATGTTAGAATAGATAACAAAAAATTTGATATATTTATAGAATATACAGACCACTATAATGAACTAAATCAACTTTTAGTAGATATAGATTTAGATCAAAAAATTGACAAGTCTAAATACTATAACCTAGAGAATAAAATTAAAAACTCGACGATTCCTTTTTTTGAAGTACCAAGAGTTTTAATAATAACATCAGAAATGAGAAATTTAGGAGACTTTGATTTTGATTCTGATGTTTGTGTTGTTGATTTAAGCTTAAATAAACTATTTAAGTATATATAGGCCTATTTTTTATATATAGGTCTATTTAATCATCAACATAAAAAGATATAGATTAATAAAATTTTACATAAATAAAAAAATAAAATAGTTGTAAAATTAAGAATAGTGTGATAAAAATTAATTATAAAATAAAACTTAATATATGAAATTTACCTAGGGTAGAGGTGCTGTAATTAATAGTAGTTTATAGAAGCTGGCAAGTGTTGATTATAAATGAAAGGAAGTGCAGCCGAAGAAAAATTATTGGCAAATAATTTTTCTGGTACTATACATAATATGTATAATACTGTCACTTAGTAATAAGTGGTGAGCTACAAGGTTACTTTGTGTATAAAAAAAACACCCAAAGTATACCTTTGGGTGTTTTTTATTTTACAACTTTCTAGGAGGGGGATATGAGTAGTATTATAGTTCAAAAGTATGGTGGGAGCTCTGTAGAAACTACAGAGAAAATTAAAAGAATAGCAGAAAATATAATTGATAGAAAAAAAACTAATGAAAAAATAGTTGTAGTAGTTTCAGCCATGGGAGGTACTACTGATAATTATATAAAACTTGCAAAAAAATATAAGTAAAAATCCTAATAAAAGAGAATTAGATGCACTTATGTCAACAGGTGAAATTATATCAGCGTAATTACTTGCTATGTGCCTATCATCATTAGGATGCCAATCAATAAGTTATAATGCGTATCAACTTAATATACATACTAGTGGAGATCATGGAAAATCTCAAATAGATGATATAAATGTATCTAAGATAGAAGAAAGTTTAGATCATGGAAAGGTAGTAATAGTGACAGGATTTCAGGGATTAAATGATGAGGGTGATATTACAACTTTAGGAAGAGGAGGTTCTGATACATCAGCGGTAGCTTTAGCAGTTAAACTAAATGCTAAATGTGAAATTTATACAGATGTAGATGGAATTTACTTTACCGACCCTAGAAAGTATAGTAAGGCTAAAAAACTTAAAGAAATAGAATACGAAGAAATGCTAGAATTAGCTAGTTTAGGTGCACAAGTAATGCACTCAAGAAGTATAGAACTAGCACAAAAATATAATACAGAAATATATGTAGGTCTTTCATGTGGAGAGCGAAATGGAACATATATAAAGGGAGAAAATAAAATGAGATTAGAGGAAAAAGTCATAACAGGACTTGCAACTAGCGATGATGATGTTGCTATAACTATAAAAGATTTTAATTTAGATAAGGTTTTTAGTTTATTTGAAGATATTGCAAGTAAAAAAATAAGTATAGATATGATCAGTCAAACAGCACCAATAAATGAAATTATAAATGTATCTTTTACTATACCTAAAGAAGATCTAGATGAATGTAAAGAGATAGCTAAAAAATATTCAGATAGCAAAAATATTGTTATTGATGATCATATAACAAAGTTTTCATTAGTAGGGTCTGGAATGAAAAACACAGCAGGTGTTATATCAAAAGTATTTAAAATATTCAAGGAAAATAATATTAATGTTAAGCTTATAACTACATCAGAAATAAGAATAACTTGTGCTATAAACTCTTTTGATAAAGATGTTGCAATAAATGAAGTGGCAAGAGAATTTAATGTATAAAATTTAGGAGGCTATTATGAAACTACATGGAAATATGTCTATTAGAAATAACACGCTATATATTGGAGGCGTTAGTTGTACAGAATTAGTTAATAAGTACTCTACACCACTTTATGTATTTGATGAAGGTTTAATTAGAGAGAATTGCAGAAAATATAATAAGTATTTTAAAGTAGAGGAAAATAAAAATAAAGTTGCTTATGCAGGTAAGGCATTTTTAACTTTATATATGTGTAAAATCATAAAAGAAGAAAACTTATCCCTAGATGTAGTTTCAGGAGGAGAATTATATACTGCTCATAAAGCAGGTTTTCCAATGGAAAATGTATTATTTCATGGAAATAACAAAACTATAGATGAAATTAATATGGGCATAGAATTAGGAGTAGGTAGATTTGTTGTAGATAACTTTTATGAACTTGATATAATTGAAGATATTTGCAAAAAGAGAAATAAAGTACAAGAGATATACTTTAGAATAACTCCTGGAATAGAAGCTCATACTCATGATTATATAAAAACAGGTCAAATAGATTCTAAATTTGGATTTGTATTAATAAATGGAGACTTATATGAAGCTATAGAAAAACTATATAAGTATAAAAATATAAAGTTAGTTGGTTTACATGCACATATAGGTTCACAGATTTTTGATATAGAGCCATACATGGACGAAGTTGATATAATGATGGATTTAGTTAAAGAAATAAAAATAAAGTATAACATAGATTTAAAAGAAATAGACTTAGGAGGAGGTATAGGAGTATATTATATCAAAGAGGATAATCCTAAAAGTATACAAGATTTTTGTGAAGCTATAATAAAAAGGGCAGAGCAAAAATGTAAAAAATTGGAATAAAAGCACCAAAGCTCATTATAGAGCCGGGAAGATCAATAAGTGCAAATGCAGGCAGTACACTGTATACAATAGGATCTATTAAAGATATAAAAGATGTAAGGACATATGTTAGTGTAGATGGAGGTATGACTGATAATATTAGACCTTCATTATATAAAGCGGGATATGAATGTAGTGTTGTAAATAAAATGAAATATGAAAAAGTAAATAAAGTGACTGTAGCTGGAAAGTGCTGTGAAAGTGGAGATATATTGATAACTCATGCTAATGTAATGGATATAGAAAGTGGAGATATATTAATAACGACTTCAACTGGAGCTTATGGTTACTCAATGGCATCTAATTATAATAAAATACCTAAACCAGCAGTAGTAATGGTATCTAATGGAAATCATAGGCTTATATGCAAAAGACAAAATTATGAAGAGGTAATAAACTTGGAGTTAATATAAAAAAAAACCTTGAAAGCAAATTATTCTTTCAAGGTTTTTTTTTATATTAAAGTTAAAAATTCTCAAATAATAAGCTTAGTAATTTGTAAGAATATAAGAATAAGATTAAATATAATTCTTTGAGAGTATAAGTATAAATTAGGACGGAAAATGCGATTTTAAATAATATTAACCTAAAATATGACAAAATATGTTGAATTATGGTAAAATTAAGTTAAGGTAATAAGGAGGTAACAAATGAAGATAAAAATAGTTTTAATCGTAGCTTTATTATCAATACTTATGGTAGGATGTACTAAAGGTGAATCTGAAAGTACATTTGTTGAAGATGGAAAAGTAGCTTTAGAATCACAAAAATATGGTGAAGCAATGAAATTACTTTCAAGTGCGTTAGAAGAAGATAATGCTGATGAATATGCAAGAGCAATGTATATGCAAGCAATGAAAATGTTAAGTGTAGAAGAGTATAAAGGACAAGGAAATTATAAAAAAGCTATAGAAGAACTTGAGGCTATAACTAACATCAAAAACGGATCTAGTAAAATAAAAAGTACAGCATCAAGTGAATTAAGTGAAATGAAAAAATTATATGAAGAACAACAAGAAGCTGAAGCTAAAAGAAAAAAAGATGCTAAGTTGGCTGCAAGTAAAGGAGCAAGCAAAGCTAGTTGGGAATTGAAAAAATATGAGGAAGAGTCTAAAAAAGAAGATGAGGAAATAATAGAAGAAGGTAGTAACCAAGAAAATAGTAATGAAGGAGAGCAACAAACTCCTAATATTCAAAATCCAACAAATCAAATACCTTCTAATGGATCAAATCAACCACTTCAAAATAATAATATAACGACAAATACTCCAAATAACATTACTCAGGAGCCTATAATACAATAAAAGTTGTCCATAAATTTGGACAACTTTTTTATTTAATATATTTTATTTTGAATCATTTATATATAATCTTTTTTCTACATATTTATCAATAGAAGATTTTATAATAGCTGCAACAGGAACAGATAAGAAAACGCCTATTAATCCGAATAGACTTGAACCTATCAATACTGCAGAAATTATCCAAAGTGGACTGAGTCCTACTTGATCTCCCATTACCTTAGGTCCTATAAAGTTTCCATCTACTTGTTGTAGAATTAGTATAAATATAGCAACCCAAAGTGCCTTTACAGGACTATATACTAATGTCATAAGTATAGGTGGAACTGCACCTATAAATGGACCAAAGTAAGGTATTATATTTGTTACAAAAACTATAAATGATAAGAATAGTGAATTCTCTATCTTTATAACAAATTGGAATACAACAAATGCAATTAAACCAACAATAAGTGAGTCAATAATTTTACCTATCATATAGTTATAAAATATCTCATGAGACATTTTAAAAAATGAAACAGTTTCATCAGCTTTAATCTTATTAACTGAAGCATAAAGAATCTTTTTACAACCTAAACCTATTTTCTCTTTATCAAATATCATATATATAGAAAGTATTAATCCCATTATTATATCAAACAATAAAGATGTAATACTTGATATATGAATTAAAAGGTTTGAAGAAAATGCAGTAAGAATATTTACTACATTAGTTAATATACTATTTAAGTTATCTTGTATATGAGGGGCTATTGTATTGAAAAACTCAGCTTTAGTCATATACTTTCCTAAAATTTCATTGAACATATCAACATACGTTGGAATCTCTTTTATTAATGTATTTAAAGTATCAACTATTGAAGGAATAAGTAGCTTAAATCCTAAGAAAATAAGTATAAATACTAATATATAAGATATAAGTATGTTCAATAGTCTATGAAGATTAAACCTCTTTTCAAAAAACATTACCAATGGATTAATTAATAATGCAATTAATATCCCTATTAAGAATGGACTGAAAAAGCTTGCAATTCCGCCTATTCCAGATATAACCTGCATAGGATTATTGATAAATTTATAAAGCAATATAGTTATAAAAGCCAAGAATATGTAATGCTTTATATCTTGTTTTGAAACCATGTGACCTCCTACTTGTTAAATATTTTAAAATAAGTATATACTATAATTAATAGAAGTTAAAGGTATATTATAATTAAATATTTAATATTAAGAAATTTGTAATAAAAACTTTGATTTTACATTGTATGTATTATATTATAATAAGGAAATAAAAATAGTATTTAATAAAATTTACAAGAAAAGGTGAACATATGAGAATTAATAAATATATAGCTTCTTGTGGGATAGCATCAAGAAGAAAAGCAGAAGAAATAATATTAGATAGAAGAGTAAAAGTTAATGGAGAATTAGTTACTGAATTATCTTTTAATATAGAGGAAGCTAAAGATATAGTTGAAGTTGATGGAAAGGTAATATCATTAAGTGAAAATTTAGTATACATAGTATTAAATAAACCAGAAGGATATATTACAACTGTAAAGGATCAATTTGATAGGCCAAGTGTATTAGATTTAGTAAGCGATATAAAAGAAAGAGTTTATCCAATTGGTAGACTTGATTATGAAACAAGTGGGCTTTTAATACTTACGAATGATGGAGATTTAACATATAAATTAACACATCCAAAGCATGAGGTAGATAAAACATATGTAGCTTTAATAAAAGGAGAACCTACATATGAAGAACTTAAAAACTTTAGAGAAGGATTAGAAATAGAAGATTATAAAACCGCTCCAGCAAAAATAAGAATAGTAGATAAAAATGAAGAAAAGAATTACTGTAAATGTGAAATAAAAATACATGAAGGTAGAAATAGACAAGTTAGAAAAATGTGTAGGGCAATAAATCATCCCGTACTTAGACTTAGAAGAGTTGCTATGGGAGACATAAAGCTTAGAGGAATTAAGGTTGGAGAGTATAGACATTTAACTAAAGAAGAAGTGGAGTACTTAAAAGGTATAAAATAGAGGTGTAGTAAATGATAAAGGCAAAATTTTTAACTAAGATTACAGAAATAAATAAATTATTTATAGAAGATGTAATAAGTGATGGAGATGTAGTAATAGATGCTACTATGGGTAATGGATATGACACAAAATATCTAGCAGAAAAAGTAGGACAAAATGGATTTGTATATAGTTTTGATATACAAGAAGAAGCTATTAAGTCAACTAAAAAAAGATTAGAAAAAGCTGACTTACTTGATCGTGTGCAATTAATACTTGATGGTCATGAAAATCTAGAAAACTATGTAGATAAAGAAGTATCATGTGTATTGTTTAACTTAGGGTATTTACCAAGGGCTGATCATAATGTAATAACTAAACCAGATACAACACTAAGAGCAATAGAATCATCTTTAAAACTTCTAAAACCTCACGGTATAGTTAGTTTAGCAATATATACAGGTCATGAAGGTGGTATGGAAGAAAGAAATTGCGTTTATGAGTATGTACAAGGTTTAGATCAAAATGAGTTTAATGTACTTGAAAGTAAGTTTATAAATCAAATAAACAATCCACCTCAACTTATATTAATAGAAAAGAAAAAAGAATATTAAAAATCTAAATTGTGCATAATTAAATTTTTTAGAATCACTATTTAAAAAATATATACAAAAGTGATATAATAATTTTAGAAACTCTAAAGGTTTAAAAGAACAGTGTTTATACTGCTTAAAAGGAGAAATTTATGGACAATAGTGAAAGAATAGATATGAAAGATGGTAAACGTCTTATTTCAAATATACAAACTCAATATGCTAGGCTTAGTAAAGGTCAAAAGCTTATTGCACAATATATATTAAATAACTATGATAAAGTAGCATTTATGACAGCATGTAAATTAGGTGAGACTGTAGGTGTAAGTGAATCAACTGTAGTTAGATTTGCAAATGCTTTAGGATACTCAGGTTACCCAAAATTACAAGAAGCATTACAAGAACTTATAAAAAATAAATTGACTACAGTTCAAAGAGTTGAAATGACTCATAGTGAATATACAGATGATACAACTATACTTAATAAAGTATTAAAAAGTGATATAGAGAACATAAGAGATACTTTAGAAGGTATAGATGAAAATGCCTTTAAAGGTGCAGCAGATAAAATACTAAAGGCAAGAAAAATATATATACTAGGTATGAGAAGCTCATTTACAATAGCTCAATACTTAGGATTCTACCTAGATATAATACTTGATAATGTTCATATAATAAGAATGGATATGGGGGATGCTTTTGAACAAGTTGTTAGAGTTAATGAAGAAGATGTACTTATAACAATAAGCTTCCCAAGATATTCAAGAAAATCCTATCAAGTAGCTAAATATGCTAAAAGTAAAGGTGCTCATATAATATCAATAACTGACAGTATGTTTGCTCCAGTAGCATCTATTTCAGATAATAAATTACTTGTAAAGAGTAATATGGCTTCTTTTGTTGATTCATTAGTACCAGCACTTAGTGTTGCTAATGCACTAGTAATATCAGTTGGAATGAAAGAAAAAGAAGACATAAAAGAGTATTTTAATGATTTAGAGAATATATGGAAAGAATATTCGGTGTATGAATAAAAATATATAACCCAAATAAGACATGTTAGAGAGAATAATAATATTGTTTCTAATATGTCTTTTTTTATTAAAAATAAAGTGATATTATAAATTTAGCAATAAAATTACATAAAAATGGGTGAATTCATGAGTATAAATATGAACAATAGAGAATTAAAAATAGTCAAAATATTAAGAAATTCTGTAGAGCCAATGAGTAGCATTGCTTTAAGCGAGGAAATTGGTTGTTCTACAAAAACTATACAAAGTGATATAAAAAGTATAAATAAAGCTTTACATAAAAGCAAGATAGTATCTATAAGAGGTATTGGATATAAACTAGAAGGAAGCCTTGAAGAGTTAGACGTACAAACTAATTTGTATGATGATATAGACAGAGTAAGCTTTATTTTAAAAAAGTTGATAAATATAAGTAAAGAAAAAGAAAATTTTATTAGAATAGAAGATTTAGCTGACTTAATGTATGTTAGTTCTTCCACAGTAAAAAATGATTTAAAGGAAGTAAAAAGGATATTAAGTCAAAATGATTTAAAAATAATTACTAAGCATAAACAAGGTATTTGTATAGATGGTGATGAAGAACAAGTAGCAAAACAAATAGTTAATTTATGTAATAATAAAAATAATAAATTAGGTTTAAGTGACTTTTTAAGTGATGAAGTAAGTAACAGTATGTTTGATATAAAAAATAGAGTCTTAAATGTATTAGAAAGTGAAGAACTTTTAGTTACTGATTTGGAATTTAAAAATATAGTTGATTATATATTAATATTTTTAAGTAGGAGCACAGAAAATGAAGATTTAATTATCAATGAATATTTAAGATATTATAAAGTAAAAAGAAATGAAATTATAAACAATGATGTTTATAAGGAGAAAATAATAAATTCTATAAGAACTTTTTGTATGGAACTAAAAATAGTTACCAATATAGATATTACTAAGGATACAATATTTGAAGAGTGTTTATACAGTCATATAAGTAATTTGTATAAAAAGATAGAGCTAGGAATAAATGATTCTTATTATATAAGTTCAAATGAAATAAAATTAAAGTATGCTTTTGCTTTTGAACTTGCAAAAATTGCAAAAAAGGTTATAGAAGGTAACTTAAATATAATAATAGATGAAGATGAAACAGCAAATATAGCAATACATATAGGAGGAGCTATAGAAAGAAGTAATAATTATAATAGGAAAAAAGTTTATAAAGCAGTTATTGTATGTACTTCTGGTATTGGTACATCAATGCTTATAAAATCAAAATTGGAAAACTTATTTGCTGGAAAAATAGAAATAATTAAGGTAATACCAGCATATTTAACGGATTATTTAAAAGTAATAGATACGGACTTTGTAATTTCAACTGTACCTATAGAGTTAGATAATACACCTTTAATAAAAATATCACCTTTATTAACAGAAAAAGAAATTAAAATTATAGAAAAGTATATAGAAACTGAAAAAATATATAAAGATATAAAAGTGGAAGAACTTCTAGATAAAGATCTATTTCATAAAAATTTAGATTTCTCTACAAAGGAAGAGGTTATAGAATATATGTCTAATTTTCTATTAGAAAAAAATTATATAGATATAGATATGAAAAATTCTTATTTTGAAAGAGAAAAAATTGCAACAACAGAAATAGGCAATATGCTAGCAATGCCACATAGCTCAAAAGGTAAAGTTTTTAAAAATAAGATAAGCATAGGCATTTTAAAAAATCCTATATACTGGGAAGTAGGAGAAGTAAGATTAGTTATAATGCTAGCCATAGATAAAGATCATATATTAGATTATGAAGAATTATTTTCTAATATTTATAAAAGAGTAGACTCAATAGCAAAAGTAATAAGTATATGTGAGAATAAAAATTATGAAAAGTTTAAAAATATGTTTAAGTAAATTTCTCTTTTGACTAAGAGAAATTTTCTAACTTTCAGAGAAAATGTTTTCTATGTAATATAAAGATATAAAAAAAGATAGAGGTGAAGTCATGATATATACAGTAACATTAAATCCTGCAATTGACTATTTAATAAAACTAGATAGCCTAAACTTAGGTAGTGTAAACAGGGTTGAAGATGAAAAAGTTTATGCTGGAGGAAAAGGTATAAACGTATCAAATATGCTACAACAGCTAGACTGTCAGAGTACAGCTTTAGGTTTTGTAAGTGGATTCACTGGAGATTTTATAATAAAAAGCTTAGAAGAAAAAGGAATTGAAAATAAATTTATAAAATTAAAAAATGGATTTACAAGAATTAATGTAAAGATTAAAGGGAACGAAGAAACAGAGATAAACGGTCAAGGTCCACTTATAAATGAAAATGAACTAAACGAGCTTTATAAAATAATAGATGAATTAAATAGTGAGGATATATTAGTTTTAGCAGGGAGTATACCATCAACACTTAGTGATAAATTATATGAGAATATAATGGAAAGAATAAAAAATAAGGAAATAAAGGTAGTAGTTGATGCAACCAAAAGTTTATTATTAAATGTATTAAAATATAAGCCATTTTTAATAAAACCAAATAATCATGAATTAGAAGAAATTTTTAATGTAAAGTTAAGTTCAAATAAGGACATAATAAAATATGCTAATAAATTAAAAGAAATGGGTGCAAGAAATGTATTAGTATCTATGGGAAAAGAGGGAGCATTATTAGTTACTGAAAATGGTGATATTTATACAAGTAATGTAGCTAAGGGTGAAGTTAAAAATTCTGTAGGAGCAGGAGATTCTATGGTTGCAGGTTTTTTAAGTGGATATGTAATGACAAATAAATTTGATGAAGCTCTAAAGCAAGGTGCTGCATGTGGCGGAGCAACAGCATTTTCTTATGATATAGCAACAAGAGAATTTATAGATGAAGTTAAAAAGCAGATTATAGTAGAAAAAATATAAGGAGTGATATATTATGAAAATTACAGATTTAATAGATAAAAAATCTATTAATTTAAATTTAAAGTCAAGTAATAAGCCTGATGTAATAGATGAATTAGTTGAATTAATGGATGATAGCGGAAATTTAAATAATAAAGATGAGTATAAAAAGGCAATACTTTCTCGTGAAGAATTAAGTACAACAGGAATAGGAGAAGGAATAGCAATTCCCCATGCTAAAACTAAAGCAGTAAATAAAGCATATCTTGCAACTGGTGTGAGTAAAGAAGGAATAGACTATGAAGCCTTTGACGGAAGCTTAGCACATCTTTTCTTTATGATAGCGGCCCCAGATGGAGCAAATGATACACACCTTCAAGTACTAGCAAGACTTTCAACAATACTTATGGATGAAGAGTTTAGGAAAAAGCTTATAAATGCATCTTCTAAAGATGAGTTTATAGAATTAATAAATGAAAAAGAGAAAGAAAAATTCCCAGAAGAATATGAAGCGGATGAATTAGAAAAAGATGCAAAGGAAATAAAAGAAGATATATTAGATGAGAAATATCCTAAAGTATTAGCTGTAACTGCTTGTCCAACAGGAATTGCACATACTTTTATGGCAGCAGAAAGTTTAAATAAAACAGCTAATCAAAAAGGGATTTCAATAAAAGTAGAAACAAATGGTTCTTCAGGAGCTAAAAATGTATTAACTAAAGAAGAAATAGCTAATGCAACCTGTATAATAGTTGCAGCTGATAAAAATGTTGAAATGGCAAGATTTGATGGTAAGAAAGTTATAATAACTAAGGTTGCTAATGGTATACACAAAGCAGATGAGCTTATAGATAGAGCTAAAAATGGAGATGCGCCAATATATCATCATAGTGGAGAAAATTCAGGATTAAATGATGGTTCTAGTGAAGACGAAAGTGCTTTAAGAAAAGTATATAAAAATCTAATGAATGGTGTTTCAAATATGTTACCATTTGTTGTTGCAGGAGGTATATTAATAGCTTTATCATTCTTATTTGATAACTACTCAATAGATCCTTCAAATTTTGGTAATAATACGCCATTAGCTTCATACTTAAATACAATAGGTAACTATGCATTTGGATTTATGTTACCAGTACTTGCAGGTTATATAGCATTCTCTATAGCAGATAGACCAGCAATGGTAGTTGGTTTTGTTGGAGGATTAATGGCAAAAGAAGGTGGAGCTGGCTTTTTAGGAGCATTAATAGCTGGTTTCTTAGCAGGATATATAGTAGTTGGACTTAAAAAGTTATTTAGTTTCCTTCCACAATCTTTAGACGGAATAAAACCAGTGCTTTTATTTCCACTGTTTGGAACATTATTGATAGCGATATTAATGACTTACATAGTAATGCCTCCAGTAGTTGTGATAAATGAAGCGATGAATAGTTTCTTAATGGGACTTGGAGGAAGTTCAAAAATTATACTTGGTATAGTTGTAGGAGCAATGATGGCTGTTGACATGGGTGGACCAATAAATAAAGCAGCATATGTATTTGGGATAGCAGCTTTAGATGCAGGTCAGTATGAAGTAATGGCAGCAGTAATGGCAGGTGGAATGGTTCCTCCTCTTGCAATAGCACTTGCTACAACATTCTTTAAAAATAGATTTACAGAAGATCAAAGAAAATCTGGTATAGTTAACTATGTAATGGGACTATCATTTATAACTGAAGGTGCAATACCTTTTGCAGCAGCAGATCCACTTCATGTAATACCTGCATGTGTAGCTGGTTCAGCAGTGGCTGGAGCATTAAGTATGGTATTTGGAGCACAACTTAGAGCTCCTCATGGAGGAATATTTGTTTTACCAGTTATATCTAATCCATTAGGATATGCTATAGCAATAGTTGTAGGTTCACTAGTAGGAATGTTATTATTATCAATACTTAAAAAACCAATAGAAAAATAAATAAAATATCTGCTTAAGTTAAGTTTTACTTAGGGGCAGACATAAAATAAAAATTCTAGTTATATAGCTGAAATAATGCTACAAATAGCTAGAATTTTTATTTTGTGCTTTGTGACCTAGAAAAACTTACAAATAAGCAGTTTTTTTATTTTATAGAAGAAGATTAAGAATATCTTGTGTAAAAAGTCATAAGATAATTGAATAAGACGTTTGACTATAGGATAGTTAGGAGGATGAGTAATGAAGATTTCTATATTTTTAGGAGCAGGTGCGTCTGCTGCTGAGCATTTACCTATTCAAAACGAATTATTTAGTGAGTACTTTAGAGATCTTAAGCCTAGTGATTATAACAAGGAAATGAATAAGGAGCTACATAGATTTTTTAAACAAATGTTTAATATAGATTTGAAGAAAGATGATATAGATAAAGTTAATTTTCCTACTTTTGAAGAAGTTCTTGGACTTTTAGATTTAGCAGAGCAAAGAAGAGAATTTTTTAAAAATTTTGCTCTTGAGCTAGTTAATAAAGAAAGTGATAGTATAAGATTTATTAGACAATATCTAATTCTTTTAATGGCTTATTCTGTTAATAAGAAAAATACTAATAAATATCATAAAATGCTCATTGATAATTTACTTAAATCAAACTTACTTTTAAATACTACTTTTATTAGTGCAAATTACGACATTATTATAGATAATACTATTGCAAAACTATATGATAAAGAAAAATTACCTATTATGCTGGATTATGGTATAAATTTTGCAAATTTTAATAAAGATGGAAATTGGGTAAAACCACTTGATCCTATGATTAAGTTGTATAAGATACATGGATCATTAAATTGGATGTATTGTCCTATTTGTAGTAGCTTGACTTTAACTCCTTATGAAGGAGGAGTAATGAGAATATTAGAAGATTCAGAAGGAGCTAAATGTCTAAATTGTGGAGAAAGTACAGTTCCCATAATAGTGCCTCCTACTTATTTTAAAGATATATCGAATGTATTTTTGAGTAATGTATGGAATGAAAGTGAAAAAGCTTTAAGAGATAGTGATATATTAATATTTTGTGGTTATTCATTTCCAGATGCAGATATACATATAAAGTATATGATAAAAAGAGTACAAATAAGTAGAAAGAAACCTCCCCTTAAAATATTAGTATTCAACAATCATCAAAATAAGCCAAGAAGTTCTTTAAAAAAAGAAGAAGATAGATATAAAAGATTTTTAGGTGAATATGTTATTTTTACAAATAAATCTTTTCAAGATTTTGCTAAAAACCCTACTGAATATATAAATTTAGTATTTAGAGAATAAAAGTTAATTGAGAATATTCATATAGTAATATAGACTAATAAGTAAAATAAATTAATTGGGGGAGCATATGATGCTAGGAACAATAGTAAATACATTAGCTGTAATATGTGGATGTGTAGTAGGATTATTAGTAAAAGGTGGTATACCTGAAAAAGTAAGTAATACTGTTATGAATGGAATTGCTTTATGTGTCATATATATAGGTATATCAGGCTCATTAGAAGGTGGTAATATTTTAATTACTATTATGTCTATGGCAATTGGATCAGTAATAGGAGAGCTAATAGATTTAGACAAACATCTTAATCAATTGGGGAGATATTTAGAAATGAAATTTTCTAAGAAATCTGACATAGATATATCAATAGCACAAGGTTTTATATCAGCAAGTTTATTATTTTGTGTTGGAGCAATGGCAGTAGTTGTCTCGTTAGAAAGTGGATTAAGAGGTAATCATTCAATATTATTTGCAAAATCAATATTAGATGGAATTTCATCTATAATATTTACGGCATCTATGGGAATTGGTGTAATATTTTCATCTATAGCAGTATTTTTGTACCAAGGTATAATAACTATAGGAGCATCATATTTATCAGCTATACTAAGTAATGATGTAGTAAGCTCAATGACCGCAGTAGGCAGTTTATTAATTATGGCATTAGGGCTTAATATGATAAAAGCATGTAATATTAAAGTTGCAAATTTGCTACCAACTATGTTTATTCCTGTAATTTTGGCGATTTTCGGCATAGTTTAAAAAAACTTTAGACAAATTCCTCATTTAGAAGGAATATTGATAAAATAATCAAATTAATTATATATTAATTTATTTAATTTAATAAAAAGGAGGCAAATGATATATGATTACATTTGATATAAATGGGGCTATTGTAGAATTTGATGATAGTATGGATAACTATAACAGTATAAGGAAGTTATTTCAAACTTGTGCTTTTGATACATCTAATACGTTTGAAGAAGATTGTTTAAATAATACCCATACTATGAAGCAAATTGCAGATAAAGCACTTATATTAGGAGAAGAATTAATTGATAATGTCATAAAAAAAGGAGTAGAGACAATAGTTACTTATAGAGTAATAACTATAGACTTTAATATTTTTAAAGAGCAATACTGTAAAAAATATTTAGATTTTAGAAGGCTATTTAATAATCTTATAAAAGAACATACAAATTCACATGGTAGAGGTAAAAAGAATAATAACGTAACTAAGTTTTATGAAATAAAACCAGTAATTAAAAAACTCGCAGAATATGTATATAATGATTGTTTTAATATCCATTATGCAGTTATAGATGCATTATTAGATAATAATGTAAATAAGGTACATAGATACATAGATAATAAAGCCATAAGACAAGCAAATGCACTATTTAATAACTATAAGGATGGATTCATAGGAAAACCTGATGAATGTAAGGTAGTAAAGCAAATAATATCATTAAATCCATATAGATTAGATATATATGAGTATTTTATAAAAGAAGATGGAGATTTTTCAGGGGAAATAGAAAGACTAACTAACTATTTAGGGTATGACATAAAAGAATATAAAGGAAGATTAATGGATATGTATATAAAAACATTAATGGAAAATGATAATGGACTAGATATAGAAGTATCAAAAGAAAAAGTAAAGAAATATGCAAAGTATATAGGGTGTGAAGATGATTTAATTTATATTACTAGACTTGATGCAATATATACTTTTGAAAATGCTTAATTAAGAATTTAAAAGTAAAAAGCTTCTACTGCTAATAAAGTAGAAGCTTTAATCTATTATTCAATATAGTCATAATCATCCATATCATAGTAAAAATCAATTTGGCTCTTATTATCCAAAGGAAAATCATAAAAATCATTATCGTAATAAATATCTTGGTCTAAAAATAATGTATCATCGTAGTCATCGTAACTTAAGTTTTCGTCAGATAAAATATTACCTTTAAATATAGAAGTACTATTTTTTTTATTATAGCGTTTTCTAAACAAACTAAATTTCTTGATCATAGACCACACCTCTTAAATAATTTATCACAACTTAATTATATGCTTATAAATATAGTTTTGACAATTATGAAATAAAAATAATTTAAAAATTCCCGTAGTTAGTAAAAATGTATTATACTTAAAATATGAAAACGTTTTTTGAGAAGGCAACTCAATAAACATAGAATAATATAATACTAAAATAAATAGGTTATTAAGAAGTTATTTTCTTAAGGGGGTTATAAAAATGAATAATGTAGGATATTTAACTGAATCAGGTAAGTATTTTACCAAAGAAGAGGCTATATCAGAAGCTAAAAGATGTTTATTATGTGAAGCATCTTATTGTAGCAAAAACTGCCCAATCGAAATAGATCCTAAATATATTATAAGCTTAGTTGCAGAAGAAAGAATAGATGAAGCTGTAAAAGTTATAAGAGAAAGAAACCCATTAGCTGCAATATGCTCTAGAGTTTGCCCTTATGAAACATACTGTGTAGGAGGATGCAAAAATACAGAACTAAAAGAACCAATAATGATACCGTATATTGAAAAATTCTTAACTGAATATGAAAAAGAAAGTAATTGGAAGATTAGTGATAAAAAAATACAATCAAATTCTAATGGTAAGAAGGTAGCTATAATAGGATCAGGTCCATCAGGATTAGCAGCTTCTGCTATATTAGCAAGGATAGGTTATGACGTAACAGTTATTGAAGCTAGAGAAGGCATAGGTGGATGGTTAACATATGGGATACCACCACATAGGTTACCTAAGCATGCTATAAATCAAGATGTAGAATATATAAAGAGTCTTGGTGTTAAATTTAGAACTAATACACTTGTAGGAAAGGATGTTACGTTAGATGCATTGAGGGAAGAAGGATTTGATGCATTTTTATTATCAAGTGGTCTAAATAAAGGTAGAGTATTAAAAATAAAAGGATCTGATTTAGATGGAGTTTTAAGTGCAGTTAATTTTTTAGCTGAAGCAAAAAGTAAAGACGGTCATATAAATGTAGGCAAAAGTGCAGTAATAATAGGTGGTGGAGACGTTGCTATGGATTGTGGAACCACTGCAAAATTAACTGGATATGAAAAAGTTAGAGTTGTAGTAAGAACAGGAATAGAAGAGATGAATGCTAGCCAAAAGGAATTAAATTATTTGAAGTTTGTAAACGTACCTATATTTGATCACTTTGATTCAGTAGAAATTCTAGGGGATGAAAATAATAAAGTTAGAGCAATAGAGTTTAAGGGGACAGATGACAGTTCAGACTTAATCTTAGAAGCAGATACAATAATATTTGCAGTTGGTCAAATGTCAGATGGAATTCAATCAATTGCACCAGTAGAATTAGATCAAAGAGGTACTGTAATAACTAATGATTTCCAAACTAGTATAGAGGATGTTTTTGCAACTGGAGATATAATACAAGGTCAAAAAACTGCTTGTTTTGCAACTTCATTAGGTAAAAAGGTTGCAGAAGCTATTGATGCTTATTTAAGAAATAAGTAAGCTTTATAAAGAATTAAAATAGTGATTAAAAATGATTTATTTTATTTTTTAATCACTATTTTTTATTAACTACAAAAAACTATCTACTTGAGATAGAAACTTTCATTGTTGTAGTTTATTTATATAGTGAATTATTAAGGAGATTATTTAATAAATGATATAATTTTACTGCTAATAGGTAGAAAAACTAATGGTAAGAATATATTTACAAATAAAGGAGATGTTAATGGAAAAACTAAATTTAATAGTGGTGTTTTTAGAAGGGATGTTGTCCTTCCTATCCCCATGTATATTACCTATACTACCAATATATTTGAGTAAATTATCTAATACTAGTATAGATAATTTAAAAACTGGAAAATTTACAAAAGTGATTTATTTAAAAATACATTTTTCTTTATAATTGGTATATCGACAACATTCTTTATACTAGGATCATCAGTAAGTGTACTAAGTTCATTCTTAAAGACAAACAAAGACTTAATAATGACTTTAGGTGGACTAATAATAGTATTTATGGGTCTATTTTATATGGGAATTATAAAATCTAAATTATTAAACTCTGAAAAGAGATTTAATATGAATACTAAAGAAATAAATATAGTAACAGCATTTTTATTAGGATTTACATTTAGCTTTGGATGGACTCCATGTATAGGACCAATACTTGCATCGGTACTTATAATCTCATCAAGTTCCAATAGCTTTTTAGTATCAAACTTATTGGTATTAGTTTATACAATAGGATTTGTATTTCCATTTATACTTGTGGCATTATTTTATAATAAATTATTTAATACAATAAATTCTATAAAAAAGTATATGGGTAAAATTAAAATAATAGGTGGAATAATAATTATATTATCTGGTCTGGCAATGTTTTCAAGTGGACTTGAAAGAGCTATAAATAACTTTAATTTACAAACAAAAAGTCAAGCTCAAAGGAATGAAAATATAGAGAATGAAGAAAATCAAAGTAGTAAGAAAATAAAAGCTTTAGACTTTGAATTATATGACCAATATGGAGAAATACATAAGTTAAGTGATTATAAAGGAAAAATAATATTTTTTAATATATGGGCTACATGGTGTCCTCAATGTAGAGAAGAAATGCCTTATATAGAAGAGCTTTATAAAGAATATAACGAAAATAAAGAAGATATAATAATACTTGAATTAGCATCACCTAATATTGGAAGGGAAGGAGATGTAGAACATATAAAAGATTTTTTAAAAGAAGAAGGATATACTTTCCCTGTTGTATTAGATGAAAGTGGAAGTCAAATATATCAATATGGAATAAATTCATTTCCATCAACACTTATAATAGATGAATACGGATATATTACTAAATATGTTCCAGGTGCAATGAATAAAGAAACTATGAAGTATATTATAGAAAGTTGTAAGTAGTGATATTTTATTGAAAACAAATTTAATAAAAATGATTCCTAAAAATTATAGGAATCATTTTTATTAAACTATTTATTATTATCTATAGCTTGTTGTGCAAAGTCAGTATTTACAATCTTATCATAAGGAGGTCTTTCACTAAGTTCGCCAGCAGATTCCATTACTGTCATTAAATTATTTAAGCTCTCTTCTTCTAAAACTGGTTCAGAACACCAAGCATCTATTTCTCTATATTTTTGAGCAACTATAATTAAATCGTCTAAGTCGTTATCTTCAAAGAATGGTTGCATAGCTTTAGCTACTTCTTCATCAGATGCAGTCTGACACCATTGTTGAGCTTTATATAAAGCATTAGTAAATCGTTGAATTAATTCAGGATTTTTTTCTAAGTAAGATTTAGTTGCAGAATAAGCTGTATAAGGAATATCTCCAGAATCTCCACCAATTGATGCTACTACATATCCAGAACCATCTTTTTCAAGTTGAGTAGCAGTTGGTTCAAAAGCTGTTGTATAATCAGCTTCACCAGCAGCAAAAGCACCAGCCATAGCACTAAATTGTACATCAGTTCTTACATTAATATCAGCACTTGGATCATTTTCACCAATATTTAAACCATGTTGTTTTAAAACATACTCTAAAGTCATTAAAGGAACTCCACCTTTTCTACCACCAAGGATTTCACTACCCTTTAAATCGTCATAGTTAAAGTTATCATTTTTTTCTCTAGAAACTAAGAAACTACCATCTCTTTGAGTAAGTTGAGCAAAGTTTACAGCGTAGTCTTCACTACCTTGATTATAAACGTAAATAGAAGCTTCAGGTCCCATAAGTCCTATATCAGCTTCACCTGATACTAATGCAGACATAGTTTTATCGGCACCTTGAGTATTAAGGAGCTCTACATCAATACCTTCTTCTTCAAAAAAACCTTTAGAAATAGCAACATATTGAGGTGCATAAAAAACTGAATGAGCAACCTCTGCTATAGTTATTTTATCTAATTTTTCTGAGCTATCTTGAATACCTGAGTTGCTAGATGAATCTTGGTTGCTACAACCTGTAAAGCACACCAATCCAATAGCGAATGAGCTAATAACAGATACTAGCTTTTTAAACATAAGTTATCCTCCTTTAAAAATTATTACATAATATAAGTTATTATTAAGAGCTAGTACATGTTCCTTAAATATAGACGTATGGCTTATACTATTTTTAAAGAAAAACAGACTGTAGAAAAACTACAGTCTAGTTAAATTTAGTGTTTATTTTTGTTATAAAGTTTTTCCACTATATTAAGTATTTCATACATGATCCATGCACAAAATGCAAGAATAAATACACCCATCATTACTAAATCAAGTTTAAATACTTGGCTACCATAAACTATTAGATAACCGATTCCATATCTAGAAACTAAGAATTCACCAACTATAACACCTACCCAAGCAAGACCAATGTTAATTTTTGTTAAATTAATTAAATTACCTATATTTGCAGGTAATATAAGTTTAGTTAAAATTTGAGATTTAGAAGCTCCAAAACTTTTTAACATTTTTACTTTTTCTTCATCAACACTAATAAAGTAATTATATGCTGAAAGTATTGTTACGACTATGGAAATAGTAATGGCAGTTACTATTATTCCTTTAACACCAGCGCCAACCCAAACTATTATAATAGGTGCAAGTGCTGTTTTAGGAAGTGCATTAAGTACAACTAAGAATGGGTCTAGTATTCTAGATAATCTTTTAGACCACCAAAGCATTATAGCAACTATAATGCCCAAGATTGTACCAACAAAAAGTCCTACACAAGTTTCATATACAGATACTTTAATATGTGTCATTAATTGTCCGCTTTCAAGGTATTTTACAAACAATTTATATATAGCACTAGGTTGACTAAATAAAAATGTTTTTATTATACCTTGATCAGCAAGGTATTCCCAAAGTAAAAGTAAGCCAATAAATAGAACTATTTGGCAAATAAAAATTTTATATTTTTCAACTTTAAGGTCTTTAAGGTAATTTTTATAACCTAAGGAGTACTGTTTAGAATCATTTTTCATATGCGTCTAGCTCCTTCCATAGAATATCGAAGTAATTTTGAAATGCTGGAGCTTTACGTGCTTTGAGAGGTGTTTTTTCTTCAGAAGGTATTCCTAAGTCTATGTCGTACACTCCTTTTATTGTAGCTGGTCTTCTAGAAAGCATAGCAACTTGGTCTGACATACTAATAGCTTCTGCTATCTAAACAAAAAGACAAACTAGAACACCCTTTAGTTGTAGAATTATAACTATCCACTAATTGCTTCAAACCCAGTATATAAACCCTAGCCTTATTTTGATCTGGAATCCATTCTATATAATCAACTATATTAGAAATTAGTGATCTTCTTTTATTCAAATCTGCTGAATCAAACTCATTGTTAAATCTATTTAAATTATCACAGATTAGTTCAATATTCAAATCCATAGTATTGAATTCATTAGAGACAGAATTTATTGTATTTAGTTCATCTTTTAAATTTTCTATTTCTTTATTTAATTCTTCTATTTTATTTATTATATAGACTGAAGCGGTGCTATCAGTATTTCTACCTAGCTGTATTATTAGAGTATCTATTATATTTTGCTTCTCTTTTATATTAGAATTAATTTTATTTATCTGAACTTGGACTTCTTTACTATTTTTATTATTCTCGAGCTTAGTTTTTTTATATTGTTCCATTATATATTCTGCTTTAGTATTTTTTATTTCTTCAATTACTTTTTCCTCAACTATATCAGCCTTTATATTTTGGCAACTACAGGCAGAAGCACCTAGTGATTTTTTAGTTCCACATATATAATAATAAACAGTATTACCTGAAGAGGTCTTACTATAGGAATGTCTCATGTTAGCTCCACACTTAGAACATTTTAACAATCCAGATAATAATCCTTTTCCAGTTCCAGATCTAGGAGCTTTATCTCTATTTTTATATAATAAGCTTTGAACTTGAAGCCATTTATCTGAATCGATAACCCCTTTATGTCTAGCTATAGCGCCGATAGGAGAGGCGGTATTCTTAGCATATGTTAAGATACCATGTTCATTATCAGGAGAACCAACAACTTCTATATTATTATTTCGTAAATAGTTTATTACGTTTTCATCTGCTTTCACATAAGCAGGATTTCTCAAGATTACAGATACTGATCCTGGAGAAAATCTACCATCTCTGGATCCTCTTATACCTGAATTATATAAATACTTGTATAATTTAGTAAGTGATTTTAATTCTAAATATTTATCAAAAATTAGCTTTACTGTATCTAAAGATTCTGGATCTTCCTCTAATTGATACATTTTCCTTTGAGCCATATTTTCATCAAAGTAAGTAATTTGAGTAGAGGAGAAGCCTAGGGGAGTAGTACCACCTAGCCATCTACCGGTACGTGCGAGCTCATACATATTATCTTTTATACGTTCGGCTATAGTTTCCCTTTCTAATTGTGCAAATACGCTGGAGATGTACATCATAGCTCTTCCCATTGGAGTAGAAGTATCAAATTGTTCCTTTATAGATATAAATGATATATCTAATTTATTTAATTCTTCAATTAGAGTAGAGAAGTCAGAAACATTTCTACTAATTCTATCTAGTCGGTAACAAATTAAGTAGCTAAACTTTTTCTTTTTAGCATCTTGAAGCATTTCTTGAAATCTTGGTCTATTTGTAGAACCACCACTAAAACCTTCATCTTCATATATTATAAAATCTGTTATACCCATATTTTTAGCATAATTCATGCATAGTTGAATTTGATTTTCTATTGATTCACCTTTACCGGTGAATTTACTTTTTCTTGAGTAAATTGCAGCTATCAAAGAATCTCCTCCTTTTAATAAGTATTAATTTTACATAAAGTTATGATAATCCTTTATTAAAGATAAAGAACATAAGTTCGGTATAAAGAATAGCATTCATTTAAAATAGTTGTCAATGAAAATATAAAAAGTTAGATTTGCTTTATTAAACGTAGAATTGTAGTAGTGGGTATTAGGAAATATATGATTGACTTATAATGAATATTAAAGGAATTGATTTATATTTGAAATAGAAAAGAGCAGTATGAACTGCTCTATATTATTTGCTTTAAGTTATCAGGGATATCAATATTATCACTGTACACCATTATTTCTTTTCCAGTGTATTTTTTACCTGCAGTATATCTTATGCCATAAGAAGTTATTCTAAATTGATTATACATTTCTACAATTTCATCAACATTATCATAAGTAACAATCCAATGTGAATTTTCTAAATTACTTATTACATTGGATAACTCAACATGGTCATCATGTGTATAATAATTTACATATAAACTAGAGCCTTTATGATAATATGGAGGATCAAAAAAAATAAATTTTGTATTGTTTATAGTAGGTATTATATTTTCAATTAGGTAAAGTGTATCGTGGTTATATAAAGTAATATGGTCTTTGTACTCTGCAATTTTTCTAATTTTAGATATTATATCTTCTTTTTTGAATCTACAGTCTAATTTATAATTACCATCTTGCTTAAGACCACCAATAACACCAGCTTTAATTATTCCAGATCTATTCGTTCTATTAAGAAATAATGTAGAAAAACCTAAACGCAATAAATCTTCCGTATCTTTATTTTGTTGTATTTTTCTTTGTATATGCCAATTTTCTATAGTTATAGAGGTATTTTCAATTAATTCACATAATTCATTTGTATGGTTTAAAATAGAATACCAAAAGGCATAAATGGATTTATCTAAATCATTTATTATTATATCATTAACAAACCCATCAAACAATAATTTTAATGCTACAGCACCACCACCAGTATAAGGTTCTATATAAGTGCAACCATTCAAATTATTTGATTGTATTAAATTAATAACATACTTTGAAAGTATATTTTTCCCACCTGGATATCTAAGGGGAGAATAAGTTTTTAATCCTGACATAGCTACCACCTTTGTATAAAGTTATAATTAATATAATAACAAAATTATATTAATTTGGCCAGAGATTATTAATACAAATAATTCTGTAATAATAATTACATATAACTACTATTATTACATAAATTTAATAGTATGAAACTAAGTAATTATTGGATAATAGGAGAGAAAGTTCTTTTGGCAATATTATTATAAGTATTTGTAAAATTGCTTAAAAATTTATTATAGTCTTCGGAGTTATGTTCTTTCCAACAGTCAAAAACTTTTAAGATCTCAAAATGATTAAGATTGTCATTAAACCATTGTTTAAATCTTTCTCTATCCTTTCCTTGATAATGGTTAGAATGTGGACCATATTCCATTAGAGATTCTTTGTTAAACCCAAAAGAAAATGCTTTTGTCCAAAATTGGTCATAAGGGTCTAAATTTATTAGAAAGTCATAAATCAATTCTTCTGGTCTTACTTTACCAGGAAGCTTTATTATATTACCAAATTTATTATTCTCTTTGATTTTTTTATCTTCTACATCTCCATCTAAAACAAACATTATATTTGAAAAATATGCAGGATCAGCCTTGTTCAAACGAAGTAAATCTTCGCATCCCAATTGAATATTAACTGGATTAATGTATATATTATAGTTTCCAATTAAATTTTTAAATAACCATCTGCATTCTGAATCTTCAGAGTAAACATTTATTTGTTTACTTGAATCTAAAATTGATGAAATGTTTAAATCATTTTTCATAATGAAGTATGATGGATTTTGAAGTATATTCAAAGGACCATTACTTTTTGTAATATAAACAATTTCATAGTTATTAACAATATCTGGTTTATTATATAAAGTCTTAGTAGATATATATTTTAACAAAGTCGTGCTATGTGTTGTAAATACAACTTGGATATTTAAACTTTTACATTCAGAATATAAATAGTCAACTAATTTAATTTGTGAATGAGGATGTAAAGTTGCATCTAATTCATCAATTAAAAGTATTCCACCATTCCAATCGTAAGTCTTACTTTTATATAAACGTTTAAATGATAATACAGATAATATTATTTGACCTATATTATCTTGACCTGCTGAGTTTGTTATAGAAGAATAAGTAGAAGTCGTTATACCAACAGATTTCTTTCTCTTCGTCTCACCTAAATTTATAAAGTCAACATCACATTCTTCACCGAAGTTTAAATTTAATATTTTTCTGTAATGTTCCATGAAATAAATCTTTTCATCTTCACTAAGTTTGACAGACTCAACCTTCATGCCATCGTCATTAGCTTCTCCAACTGGAAATAGTCTTGATAACCCAAGATATAAAGAAGGAGATTCTTTCTTACGACTATTACCGTTCTCTCCTTTTGTTTCAGGTATAACTCTGAATCTATCTTTTTGCCACGTTACACGGCAGATTTTACTTTCTGTAATTTTATTTATATCGGATAAGTTACTAAAATTAATTTTACATTTATTGGAACCGCTTTTATCAAATTCTTTTGAGGCTTTAAAAATTTCGCTAAATTCCGTTCTAAAAGCTGTATTAAATATCGTTTTTCCAAATTGAGATTTTAGTTCACAAGAATTACCTAATAGAGCTAATATTGTTGATTTACCAATTCCATTCTTTCCAGCTATAGCTGTGATATGTTTTCCTAATTTAATATGTGAATTTTTAAATATTCTAAAATCATTTATTTCTAAACTGTTTATCATATATAAGTCTCCCCTTGATGTAATTTAATTTAATTTATATATTTATACATAACAAGTTCTACAGGAACTCTAAAATGTTTACTCATTTGTTCTATAGTTATATAATCATAACCTTTAGAAAAGCTATTTAAAGCATCATCAGTAATTAACAGATGTGCAGCAAACTCATTTGCTTCATTTTCGAGTTTATTTGTATTAGAGTATGTATAATTTTTTAAGAAGCAAATATTTGTACTTTTGTGTAAAAGAGCATGACCCAACTCATGCGCAAGTACGACAGGTTCTTCCCATTCTTCTAAATCTATATTTAAAGTTATAAAGTAGTCTCCAGATATATTTAAGAAGTAACCTTTAGTACTTCCTAAAGGATCTCTTTTTATATTTATATTTAAGTAGTCACATAGTTCATATATATTAGATGTTTTATATTTATCTATTAAACTATTTACCTGTTGTTTTATTTTACTCAAAATAATCCCTCATTACTTTTTGTTTTTCATATTCTTAGCCATTTCAATTGTACTCCTTATGGAATTTCTAAGTAATATCATATCTTGTTCACTCATTGGTTCTCCACAAAGCATAAGTCCTTGTTGTTGCATTAACTCATCAATCATTTTTTCTATATCTTTATCTTCTTTTTTATTTTCAATTGATTGTTTTTTTTCATTAAATGAATCATCTAACTTAGATAATATTAAAGGTTCCTTATTATCTAAAGAGTGTAAGTTTGAAGTACTTTTTATATAAACTTTTAAATTATCGTCCTTTAATTCAACGTCCTCAATTAATTCACTTAATATATTTAAATAATCTTCTTTTGTAAGCTTATATTCCTTATTATAAGGAAGTCCTAATTCTTTTATAATTGTATTTAACTGTTCTAGTTCCTGTTCTATATCAGGTAGTAAATTTTTAATTAATTCACTGTAATATAAGTTTAGAAGTTCTGACTTCTCAGTTCCATTTTTTTCTTTTGTTCTTCCTAATAGATAGTCTACTGAAACTCCAAAGTATTCAGCGATTTTATTAAGCATTTCTTTATCAGGTGACCTTCTGTTAGTTTCCCAATTAGATATAGAACCTTTATGCACTTTTAAGGCCTCGGCTAATTCTTTGCCCGAGATATTTTTTTCTTTTCTTAACGTTTTTAAAATGTCTCCAAATGTATTCAAATTGAAAACCTCCTTATAATTATATTATAGATATTTTAATAAAAATTAAAATGATTATCGTCATAATGAATATTTATTTAATAAAAATTAAATAAATATATTGACGACGTCGATATGACGAGATATAATTAAAGTATATCAGACGTCAGTATGACGTTGAAAGGGAGAGTGAAAGATGAAGGATAAAATTACTGGGTATCTCAGATTAATTGGCAAGGATCAAAAGTACTTAGCTAGTTATTTGGATATAAGTGAGACGACCTTATCATTCAAAATCAATGGTAAGACTGAATTTAATAGGCATGAAATGATATCGATAGTTAGACTTATAAAAGAGAAAATACCAACAGTGTCAATGGACGAAATTTTTTTTGAATAAAAGTCGTCATAATGAATACAAAATATATTTTATAAAAGAGAGGAAAATAATATGCAATTAAGATTAGTAGATAAAACAGAAGTTAAAGATGTAGTAAATATAAAAAATTTAAATGGAAACTTATTAGTAAGTAGCAGAGATATAGCTAATAACTTTGAAAAAAGACATAATCATGTAGTTGAGTCAATAGAAAGATTAACTACCGAAAATATGGTAGTTAAAGAGATGTTTATAGAAAATACTTTTGAACATAAAGGGAACTTTTATAAAGAATATTTAATGAATAGAGATGGATTTAGCTTATTGGTTATGGGATTCACTGGATCTAAAGCACTTACATGGAAACTTAAATACATAGAAGCATTTAACAAAATGGAAGAACAACTTAAAAATCCATTTTCAAATATGAGTAAAGAGCTACAAGCAATACTTATGGTGGATAAGAAACAACAAGAGCAAGAAAAGCGAATATCTGATATAGAAAATAAAATGACAGTTAATTATGAATTGGCTGAAAACCTTAGAAGTTCAATCAATAGCAGAGCAATAGAGATTTTAGGTGGTAAAGATGCACCAGCATATAAAAAATTAAACAAAAAATTGTTTTCAGCATTTTATAGAGATATAAGAAGAACTTTTAATGTAAATAGTTACAAGAATCTTTCAGTTAAAAATTATGAAAATGCTATAAATTACATAAGAAGTTGGGAGGCTGATGAATTGATGAAGTATGCAATACAAGGTATAAATAGCCAATTAGTATTTGAAGTACACAATCAATTGTAACAGGACAAAATACACAAATCATAATATACAGCAAAGGGGGAGATTCACATGGCAAGAAGAAAACAAGAAATAACTGTAGAAGTTGTATGGCCAAAAGATCCAGAAGCAATTTTAGAAATAGAAAGAAGAAAAGCTCAATGGGTATTTGAAAGGCAAAGGGAAAGATATGGTGATGAAACACTATCAATAGTATATCCAATATTTATAAGAGCTAAAGAGTTAGAGGCGACAGGTCTAACTTTTGAAGAAGCTAAAAAGATAGCTATAAAAGAGTATAAAGAAAAACAGAGGGCCTAAGTCCCTTTGATTAATAAAAATGTACAAGTTAATAAGCAGGAGGTAACAAAATGGCTTTTAAAGATATTCTAAATATCACAGTAGAAGAAGCTACACAAATATATGAACAAATGAACATATCTTTCATATGTAGAGATGGAAAACTTAAAGGATTTAAGAAGGAGGGAAAATAAGTGATAAAAACAGATGCAATAGAAGTTATAGACAATGCTTTTAGAGGAATTATAGCTGATGATAAATATAAGCTTGTAAAAGCAAATTTAAATAAAGGTAGATATGTTGAAGCTACATACAAATATAAAAATAAAGATACAAATAGAGAAATTGAACTTAACTTTTTAATACCAAGGTTTTATATAGGGGACAATGATCCTATAGCTGATATTGGAACTTTGTCTAGTGTATGTAGAGGGTTAAAACTACATGATAACTATTATATGGATAATCTAAGAATATCAAAAGAAAAGATAGATGTTGAATTTTATAATAAGCTTGATTTTACAAGAATATCAGTTAGAACATTAAGAGATAGCTTATTAGAAGTTTAGGAGATGGAGAAAATATGGCAATTGTAAGAGTTATAAAAGATAAGAGTAATCCTTATGTAATGTTAAATAAAGCATGTTTAAATGATGATAGGGTATCTTGGAAGGCTAAAGGACTACATACATATTTATTAAGCTTACCAGATGATTGGCAAATATATGTTAAAGATTTAAAGAATAGAAGTAAGGATGGGAGAGATTCAACAGCAACAGCAATGAATGAACTTATAGAATTAGGATATGTAAAAAGAAATCCTAGAAAAGATGATGGATCAGGAAAATTTACTGGTGGATTTGATTATGAAGTATATGAAATACCAATAAAAGTAACTGAAAGCCGAGATATGGAAAATCCGGAATCCGGAAAAACCGGCAGTCGGGAAAACCGACAATCGGAAAATCCGAAACTACTAAATAATAAATATAAACTAAATAATAAATATAACAAATTAATAATAGGCTACTACCAAAAACATATTGGAGTTATAACTCCTAATCTTTCTTTGAAGCTTTTAAGTTTTTTAGATGATGGTATGGAAGCAGATGTAATTATAAGAGCTATAGATGAAACTGTAGGAGCAGGTATAAGAAATTTTAATTATCTTCTAAAGATATTAAATAATTGGTTAGAAGAAGGCATAAAAGAAGGTGCTCAGTTAACTGAACACCAAAACAAATATAAAAATAAAAAAACACACAATAATAGTATAAATGAAAATAAAGAAAAAAATAAGCGTTTTGGGGGAAATAGTTATGGAAAGTATTCAACATACAATGACAATAAGCGAGGAGTGGATTCAAGCTCAAAAGTCGAAGTGGATGTCAAAGAACTTGCAGAGCAATATGGAATTGACATTGAAGAAATATAATTGTCCTAAATGTGAGGATAAGGAATATATATTTACAGTAGAAGGTGAAGTGTATTGGTGCGATTGTAGGAGTATTAGACTTGCTAAGGAAAGAATTGAAAAAAGTGGACTGAGTAATAGATTTGATAAAAATAAGTTTAATAATTATAAGGCTAATAATGAACAGAGACAAAAAGCTATTGAAACTTGTCTAAAGTACATAAAGAATTTTGATAGAACTAAAAATTTATTATTAACTGGACAAGTTGGAAGCGGTAAAACTCATTTAGCAATTGCTACATCAAGAGTATTGTTAAAGACAGTTGGAGTTAAATATGCTGATTTTGTAAATGAAATATCCAGAATGAAGTTTAATCAGTTGGACCAAGAAGATTTTACAAAATCATTAGATTCATATAGAAATGCATCAGTACTTTTTATAGATGATCTATATAAGGGAGATACATCTCCAGCAACACAAAGAATTGTACAGGATATAGTTAATTACAGATATAACAATAATAAAGCAATGATAATAACTACAGAGCTTGATAAAATTGGGCTTTTGGATATCAATGAAGCTACAGCAAGTAGGATAATTGAAATGTGTAGCTATGAAGAAGATAACGACTGGGGTGAGTATATTATTGAATTTAAAGGAAGAGAACTTAATTACAGACTCTTTAAAAAATAAGTCTAAGCATGTTTTAAAGAGGTTTGAGTGTAATAAGTGTAATCAAATATATATTTACATAGTCAAAGAAGATACAGATGAAGTTAGATGTAATATATGTGACATAAATATGAATATTAAGGGTGAGATTTAAATGTCAATTTTAGAGATTATGACAATTAGAGAAGCTGCAGAGCATCTTAGAGATATATCAATAAAAATAGCAAATGAAAAAGGGATAACAAAAGAAGAGGCATGGGATTTGCTAATGGAGGAATTAAAAATACAACTAGGGGGATAAGCATGTTAGAGGATAAGCAGCTTGAAAGTGTAAAACAAATACTAGGAGATCTATATATAAAGCATGGTTTAACAGAAGAAGTTGTAAGATTAAGCCAATGGGTGGATGAAGTAGTAGTAAAAATACAAAAAGAAAAATATATGACAATGGAGGATAAGCAACATGTTAATTCTAAAAAGTAAACATGAAGAAGTAGTTAAATTAGAGAAAATAGGATCTTTTGAAGAGGGATACCGAACAGGATACGACTTAGCGAGGTTTGATAAAGATAAAGAAATTAAATCTCTAATAGATACTATAAAGACAAAGGAGAAGATTATAGAAGATATGCAACTAGAGAATGAAATAAATAGTAAAAAGGTCGAAATATTGAGATTCTTCTTAGCTTGTAATTATAGAAAAGATGTAGCAAGATATGAAGCTATAGCTAAGAAAACTAAGAAATATAGAATCCGAAAAAAAGCAGAAGCTAAAATAATTAAATTAAAGGAGCTACAATTAGCTTTTGAATAATTATAATTTGAATTTATTGGTGATTGTGATACTGACTTTAGTAGTTGGTATCACAGTTGAATTAAATAGCATTAGGAAAAAATGACATTAGTTTAGGGTGGAGAATATGAAGCTTACAGAAGATTTTATAGTACCAGTAAATTTAAAGTTAGGTTGTTGGGATAATGAGGCTAAGAGTTTAAAGCATAAGTATAAGAGTGAATATGATAATGAGGTTAAGATTTATAAGTTGAGCAAAAAACAATTAGAAAAATATTTAGATGGAATTGATAATAGGCCAGTTCCGAGGAGGAAGAGTAATGATTAATAATGTTGTATTAGTTGGTAGATTAACTAAAGATCCAGAGTTAAGGTATATACCAGGAACAGGTACTGCAGTTGCTAATTTCAATTTGGCAATTGATAGAGATTATACTAAAAAAGATGGAACAAAGGATACTGACTTTATACCAGTTGAAGTAATAGGTAAAGGTGCTGAGTTTTGTGCAAATTATCTTCAAAAGGGAAGATTAGTTGGAATACAAGGTAGTATAAGGGTTGATAATTATAAGACGCAACAAGGTGAAAATAGAACATTTACAAAAGTTCATACAATGAAAGTAAATGCATTGGATAGTAAGAAAGAAAATCATGAAAATGATAGGTTTGAGCCTGCAGGATTAGATCCACAAGGTTTTCAGGCTATAGAAGATGATGATTTACCATTCTAGGGATATAAAATAGGATAGAGAATTTAAAGAGGTTATTAGGGGGATGCACTAAAAATTATATTATGAGGTGCATCAAATATGAATATTAGAGAAGAGTATATCATTAAGACTAGAAATTACTTAAAAGCATTATCATCTAGATTAGATAGTATCAAAATGATTGAATTAGAAATAGATGAATTAAAAAGTAAAGATAATAGCTATAAAGATATTAGGTTTGATAATTTAGGTATAAAATCAAAAGGATCTACAAAAGGCATAGATGATATGATTATAAGTGCTAAAGATATGATTTATATAAAAGAAGCAGAAATTGATTTTATAAGAAAAAAATATAAGTTTATAAAATCAATTATAGAAAATATGGAAAAATGCGACCAGTATATAATCGAATACAGATATTTTAAAAGAAATAAGTTAAATGAGCATTATAAAATATCTGAGATAGCTAATGAGATTAATTATTCTAAAGCTACAGTGAAGAGAAGAGAATTAAAGATTATAAAGCATATAGCATATAGCATATATGGGAATAGTTCACTTAAAGAAGAATGTGAAAGTGAGCCGATAATGAGCCACACATTAGCTGTATAATGTGGTAATATGTTAATATAGCAAAAAAGACACAATATCAATAAAAATGACATAAAAAGATTAACATCATAGGATAATACCATCTCATATTGAGGTGGTATTTTTTATGTGAAATTTTTATAAAAGCAAGAAAGGGGAAAGAGGATGTTTTAAAAATGAAGAAAGTAAAAAGACCTTCAAAACCAATAAAAGACATAAGAAAGGTTTATGATATCCAAGACTATTTAAAATATAGGAGTGAAAGAAACTATATACTTTTTTTACTTGGAATTACTACTGGATATCGTGCAGGAGATTTAGTAGAGCTTAAAGTTAGAGATGTAAGAGAGGCTTTAAGAAGAGGTAGGTTTGAAATTTTAGAAGGTAAAAAGAAAAATAGTAAAAATATTAGAGAAAAAAATAGGAAACCAAGAGAAGCAGAAATACTTCCAGAGGTAGAAACTGTATTAAAAAGATACATAAGAGATAAGAAAGATTATGAGTATATGTTTCCATCTAGAAAAGGGAAAAGTCATATTAAAGTTGATAGAGTTACAGCAATATTAAAAGAAGCAGCAGAGTATTTTGATATGGATGATATAACAGCTCATAGTATGAGAAAGACTTATGCATATACAGTTTATATGGAGAATGACTGTGATATTATAGCAGTTAAAGAAATGTTAGGTCATAGTTCAATCGAAGAAACAAAAGCTTACTTAGGTTTAGATAAGGAAAAGTATCATCAATACAGCCAAGTTTTGAGAAGGCTTATTAGATGATTTTTTTATTTTTCTATTTTTGAATGTCTTATAATTTGGTGATTATTTATTCAAGGTTACAAAATGAAGATATATATAAGAAGAAAAATTATAAAATGAATATGGTATTCCCTAAGAAAACCATTGATTCAAAAGGTACAAACACAGACGATAACTGGATTACAAATAATAATATTCGTATAAATATTAGGCTTTTTTAGTACAGTTTTAAAACACTAA
>NZ_UWOT01000011.1:0-96948 GCF_900604535.1 Romboutsia sp. Marseille-P6047 | reverse complement strand
CCACTGCTGCCTCCCGTAGGAGTTTGGACCGTGTCTCAGTTCCAATGTGGCCGATCACCCTCTCAGGTCGGCTACTGATCGTCGCCTTGGTAAGCCGTTACCTTACCAACTAGCTAATCAGACGCGGGTCCATCCTATACCGCCGGAGCTTTGATATTTCTACCATGCGATAAAAATATATCATCTCGTATTAGCGTACCTTTCGGTACGTTATCCGTGTGTATAGGGCAGGTTACCCACGCGTTACTCACCCGTCCGCCGCTCACTTCCGAAGAAGTTCGCTCGACTTGCATGTGTTAGGCACGCCGCCAGCGTTCATCCTGAGCCAGGATCAAACTCTCAAATAAAAGTTGTCCATTGCTCAGCTAATCATTATCTGAATATCTGGCTTGGTTGTTTGTGTTTAATTCTTAAATAAGAATAAATTTTATAAATTAACCTACTGTTTAATTTTCAAAGTTCATTGTTTCGACTTACTTATATTAACAACTTATTTCAATCTTGTCAACATTTTCTTTCGTTTTATTTTTCGTCCGTATCTCTTGGACAAGTAATACTTTACCACCATATTCTTTATCGGTCAACCCCTTTTTTAAATTAATTTTAATTTTAAGTTATAAATTAGAGTGTTATTTTCTTAAGTTCAGATATATACTCATTTTTCGAAGTTAAATTTTATTCAAAAATTTTTTATTAATAATTTATTTTGATATTCAAAATTTATTTTAAAAATTAGATGAATGTTTTCACTTATAGAGTATAATAGTATTATGGCTATATTTTGAAATTAATTTATTTTATTAAAATAGTTTCATTATATAAACTTAACATTCACGAACTGGAGGTTTATTTATGGGAAAGTATGTTAGAGAATCAATTAACGGTGTTACACATCTAATCGGTGCTATTCTAGCATTTGTTGGGCTATTAGCACTAGTTATAAAGACCACACTAAGAGATCCTTCTATAACATCACTAACTGCAGTAATTATTTTTGGAGTAAGTTTAATTCTATTATACTCAGCTTCTGCTACTTATCATTTAACTATAGCAACTGATTCTAGAATTAAATTTTTAAGAAAAATTGATCATTCAATGATTTTCATACTAATAGCAGGTTCATATGCACCATTTTGTTTAATATCTCTAAAAGGACCTAAAGGTTTTATTCTTTTTGGTGTATTACTTTTCATAGCTATATTAGGTGTTTTATTTAAACTAATTTGGTTTAATTGTCCTAGATGGATTTCTACACTAATTTATGTTGCTATGGGATGGATGGCTATATTTGTTATCAAACCGTTATATCATTCTTTATCAGTTAATGGATTAATATTATTGGTATCCGGAGGGCTTGCATATACTGTAGGAGCAGCTATCTATGGACTTAAACCTAAGTTTTTAAAATTTAAAAATTTTGAATATCATGAAATATTCCATTTATTTATTATGCTAGGTAGTTTACTTCATTTTATCTGTGTATACATATATGTAATATAAAACTAACGAAAGCCCCTTAGTCAAAAATGACTAAGAGGCTTTCACTTATTTTATCTAAGAATTCTCATAGCATTTAGTACCGCTATTAATGCTACTCCAACATCTGCAAATATGGCTTCCCACATAGTAGCAATACCTCCTGCACCCATTATCATAACAATAACCTTAATACTAAGAGCAAATATTATATTTTGCCACACTATCTTATTAGTTTTTTTAGATATTTCTATAGCTTTGTATATTTTATTTGGCTCATCTGTCATAAGAACTACATCAGCAGCCTCTATAGCTGCATCCGAACCTAAACCTCCCATAGCTATTCCTACATCTACACGAGCAAGTACCGGAGCATCATTTATTCCATCACCAACAAATGCCACCTTTTCTTTTTCGTTTCTATTTTTGTATATTTCTTCTACTTTTTCTACTTTTTCATTAGGAAGCAAATCAGAGTATACTTTATCTAACCTTAAATCTAATGCAACTTTGTTAGCTACATTTTTATTATCACCTGTCAACATTATAACTTCTTTTATACCAATATTTTTTAAATTTGCTATTGCGTCTTTACTATCATCTTTAACTTCATCAGATATAACAATATATCCTCTATATATACTATTTACAGCTATATGCACTACTGTTCCAACTTCTTTAGATTCAGAATATAATATATTATTAATTTTCATTAATTTTTCATTACCAGCTAAAATCATATCTGTATCATATTGAACTCTTATACCATGCGCTGCAATTTCTTCATATTTTTTTATATTCTCTATATCAACATCTTTTCCATAGTATTTTAATATTGACTTGGCTATAGGGTGATTGGAATTAACCTCTGCTATAGCTGCATAATGTATTAATTCATCTTTTGATATACCTATAGAATTTACATTAGTTACATTAAATACTCCCTTAGTTAAAGTTCCTGTTTTATCGAAAACTACTGTGTCTATATCTTTCAAAGCCTCTAGGTAATTACTACCTTTTATAAGAATGCCATTTTTTGATGCATGACCGATTCCACTGAAAAAGCTTAATGGTATTGATAATACTAAAGCACAAGGACAAGAAACTACCAAGAATATAAGCCCTCTATATAACCATTCACTAAACTTAGCTCCTGGAATTATTAATAAAGGAATTATAACTATTGCAGTAGCTAAAGATACCACTACTGGAGTATAATATCTAGAAAACTTAGATATAAAGTTTTCAGTTTTAGATTTTTTACTACTTGCATTTTCAACTAAGTCTAATATTTTAGAAACAGTTGATTCTTCATATTCCTTTGTTACCTTTACAGTTAGTAAAGCATTTTTGTTTATAAATCCAGATAAAATTTCATCACCTTTACTTGCATCTCTTAAAACAGATTCACCAGTTATAGCTGATGTATCTACCATTGATGAACCTTCTATTATTACACCATCTAAAGGCACTTTTTCACCTGGCTTTATAACTATTATATCTCCTATTTCCACATTTTCAGGAGAAACTACCTTTATTTCATTATTCACTTTTAAATGTGCATTATCAGGTCTTATATTCATAAGAGATGCTATAGATTTTCTAGACTTACCTACAGCAATCCCTTGTAAATACTCTCCTAATTGATAGAATAACATAACTGCTACAGCTTCTGATATTTCACCAATTCCTAAAGCTCCAATTGTAGCTATCGCCATTAAAAAATTCTCATCAAAAATTCTTCCTTTAGATATATTTTTAATAGCTTTTAGTACTACGCTACCTCCTACTACTATATAAGATATAATTAGTAATATATTCATCATTGTACTTTCTATACCATTACTACTTTGGTATATTGCAATAGCATATATGACAAACCCAATGATTAATTTTATTAAATCTTTTTTCGAAGAATCTTTTTCATCTTTATATTTATTATCTTTCTTTCCACCTTCAGCTACATTTATATCTAATCCTGGCTCTGTATTATTTATTATATCTATTATAGTTGAGATGACCTCTTTATCGTCTTCTCCTTTTTTTAACACTATACTTAATTTTTTATTTATAAAATTTAAATCCGCACTTTCTACCCCGTTTAAATCATTCACTTTTTGATTTATAACTTCTGCACAATGAGCACAGTTCAAACCATTTAATATAAGCTCTTTCTTCACACCCTTTTTAACTTTTTTTACTATTTCTATATCTAGTCCTGGTTCTGTATTATTTATTATATTTATAGATTTTTCTACTAAATCATTTTCTTTTTTCTTATCAATTATATTTATAGTAAGCTTTTTGTTTACAAAGTTTAGATTACAGGAATCTATACCTTCTAATTTTCCTATTTTATCATTTATAACTTCTGCACAATGAGCACAGTTTAAACCATTTAGTATGAGCTCTACTTTAGCCCCATCGTTTTCAGATTTAATTTTACTTTTCTTAGAAACTAAATCTTTCTTTATACCTCTTTGTCTTTTTTTATACGGTATAGAGTTTAAGACAACACCAATATCTAAACCTGGCTCTATAGAGTTTATTATATCTATTACTGAGGAAATTACGACTTCTTCATTATATGAATCTAATACATCTATTTTAAGTACTTTTTTATCTAAATCTAAATTACAATTTTCTATTTCCTCTAACTCTGATACTGTTTTACATATAGCCTTTGCACACTGAGAACACTCCAAACCACTTAGGCTAATTTCTTTTCTTAATAAACTAAAATCTCCCATTTTATGCCCTCCTACCTTTTATAAGTCTCTTGAATATGGTTTAATCCGCAGTTAAATATCTGACTAATATGACTATCATCTAGTGAGTAATAGACCGTTTTTCCTTCTTTTCTAAACTTCACTAGTCTAGCTTGTTTGAGCACTCTCAATTGATGTGATATAGCTGAGTGAGTCATATTTAAAAGGTTCGCTATATCACATACACACATTTCATTAGAAAATAATGCGTATAGTATTTTTATTCTCGTCGTATCCCCAAAAACTTTAAATAATTCCGCTAAATCATATAACATTTCTTCTTCAGGCATGCTACTTTTAGTTTCATTTACTATATCTTCATGTATATCATTGCATTCACATGCAGTAATTGTTCTTTGTTTCATATTTAATTCCTCCATTTATAACAATATATGAATAACTGTTCATATATTGTATTATATGCTAGATATCATATCTTTGCAACTATTATTACTATGATTTTTCATCAATATTTTTTTATACACATATTAATTTTATTAATAATATATATATTATTAAGAGCAAATTTAAAGCAGTGTGTTTTAGGAAGGAGAATTAATCATGAACTATAATATGTATACAAATAGACAAAAAGATCAAATAGACCCTAACTATATATATCCTAGACCTTATATTGATCCTATGATGTATGTTAATCCGTATATGCCTTATGGACCTCAGTTTTCAAACTATCAAATGGAGCCTACATCAAACGGATACGTGACTTACGCTAATCCATTTGCAGAGAATCCAGGAAATCCTGATTTACCTCAAATGGATGATAACTCTGTATATCCAACAATAGAAGATAATGACTATAATCAATCAGAACCTTTTGAACCTGCTAATCAAGGGTACCCAAATAACCAAAATCCATATAGCAATCAAGGATATCCAAATAATCAATCCCCATATAACAATCAAGGGTATCCAAATAACCAAAACCCATATAACAATCAAGGGTATCCAAATAACCAAAACCCATATAACAGTCAGGGGTATCCAAATATTAATACTCCTAGTAATATGCCTGGATTACCTCAAAACCCCAATATACAAGGCTTACCTATGGGATATCCCCCTGGTATGTTCCCTAACATGTATATGATGCCTAATATGATGTATCCTCCTGGTATGTTCCCTGGTATGTATATGATACCTAATATGATGTACCCTCCTGGTATGTTCCCTGGTATGCCACAAATAAATATGGAGGAATTTGACGAGGAAGAAATGTAAATTTTAATAAATTTAGTGTTATAAAATTTATATTTCTTGTCTACACTATTTAATGTATTCCTCATAATATTCCCCCAATATTATAAATACAAAATAAGATTATGATATAAATTATCATAATCTTATTTTTTGATTATATTAACTTAAAAAATCTTCAAAATTATTAGAACCTGACTCTGCAAAATCATACAAAGCATTTTCTTCAAAGTAGTACTCATTTTTTATGGATATATACTCTTTATAGTTATTCTGTAGCATTTTATTTATGTACATTCTATCCCTATCATTATAAGTTGCCACAAATAATTCTGTATCCATTATATAATAAACAGCTCTTATATCATTATTTATCACATATATATTTTCTTTCACATGGTCATTATTAAAATTAAATCTTGTAAGAAGTATTCCTTCATCCATTTCAGATTTTAGTAAAAATGGGTTTTCTTTATGAAACTTCTCTATGAAATTTGATTTCTCAATAACATTATACACTGTAACAAATTCTTCTTTTGATATTTCGTCAAAAACTTCAAAATCAAATATGCCTTCTCTTTCTGAAACAAGCATAGAACTTATTTTAAATCTATCACCTTCTTTTACTATATTAAATGCGATTTTGCATATATAATATCCATCTTCATCTTCATATAAAGCTTCACTTACAAATTTATTATTCCCTTTTGAAGTTACTGTATTTTTTAATAGCGTACCATTTATATTTGTAATATGCATATTGGAAATTTCATCACTACCAGAAAAGTATTTTAAAGCTTCTCTATCCCATCCAATAAACCTCATTGTCATATAGTTTACAAATTCAATTTCATCTTTTATATCTTTACATATTATAGGATATAAATCTTCTATTTTTAAATTACTTTCATATTTATTGATTATATCTATATATTCTTCCACATTTCCTGGAAGATTCTTTTCCCAGGCTATAGTCTTGCTTCCAAAATACTTAATTAAAAATAAAGCTTGTTCTTTTGATACTTGCAATACATCAGCACCTAAGCCTCCCACAAGCCTTTGTTGTTCTATGTATGCTTCTTCTTTAGTTGGTTTTTTTAGACTAACATAATCTGCTATACCTAATCCTTCTGCATCTAATAAAAAATATTGATATATGTTATCTTCATTTTCACTATAACATATTAAAAGCCCCATACTACCCATAAGCCTTGAGTTAGTCACCTTAGCAAAGTTAAATTGCATTAAATCACATCCTTATGTATATAATTCTAAATAAATTATAAACTATTTAATAAAACATTTTACTATAAATACTAGTTTACCATAATAAATGTAAAATATTTTTAATTTATTATCTATAGTTTTACAACAATAGCATATTTTATAATATAATAAAGTAAATGGTTAATCGAGGTGATGTTAATGAACAATATAGCAGCTTTTTTTGATATAGACGGAACTCTTTATAGAGACTCCCTTATGGTTGAACATTTTAAGAAACTAATAAGGTACGATATTATAGATCAGAAGGCTTGGTTTGAGCATGCAAGAGATACTTTCATGGACTGGGATAAAAGACAAGGTAACTATGATGATTACTTAGAAGAGATTTGTGATTTATATGTAGACTCTTTAATAGGTCTAGATAAAACTTGTATTGATTTTACTAGTGATCAAGTTATAAAACTAAAATCTGATAGAGTATATAAATATACACGTTCAAGAATACAATGGCATTTAGAGCAAGGTCATAAGGTTATATTTATATCTGGTAGCCCTAACTTTTTAGTTGAAAAAATGGCAAATAAATATGATGCTACTGATTTTATAGGAAGTGATTATGTTTTTGAAAACGGATTTTTTAGCGGGACAGTCATTCCAATGTGGGATTCTGTAAGTAAAAATACAGCTATAGATAATTTTATAAAAAAATATAACATTGATTTAGAAAAATCTTACGCTTATGGTGATACTAACGGTGATATAAACATGTTAAGAAGAGTTGGCAATCCAATTGCTATAAACCCTACTAAAGAATTACTAACTCATTTATCTAATGATAAAGTGTTACGTGATATTACTAAAATAATAGTAGAAAGAAAAGATATTGTTTATTCTTTAAAAGCAGATGTTGATATGTTAGAAATATAGGGATGAGATTACTCATTCCTTTTTATTTATTAAGGAGGTAGAAATATTTGAACATAAAAAATACAATTACTCCAGAAAAATTAAATGAGGATATAGATAGTTTAAGTAAAAACTTATATTTAGAGTCTCCTGATCTATGGATTGATTTTTCTGATAAGATGGGGGAAAATAAATTTGACGAAATGGTCCTTTTCTTTGCTACTAAATATAAGTATCTATCAATAGTTAAACATGCTGTAAATAACAATCTAATAAATTTAGATTCACCATCTAAAAACAAAGCTTTCAAGTCAATAAGAGAACACTTAATAAGTATAGCTAAACAGAATAATAATATTGAAATTTATAACTTTCTAACTAATAATATTGATAATTTCTCAAGTTCAGAAAGCTCATCAAATGAAATTGAAACTAATAATACTGATAAAAGTTCTTATGCTCCTAAATTTATATGTTCTCATTGTAACACTAATATTTTAGATACAGGATATATTTCTTCAGAAGAGACTACATATAAATATTCAAGTCAACTAAATAAATTAGTTTCAACTTCTAAAAATACACTTGATACTATTATTTGCAGTAACTGTAAAAATATTATAAGTACTGCTAGTCCAAAATTACTAGAAAGTCTTTGCACCGTTCAAAATTGTTCTAAATGTGGATTAGATTTAACATACACAGGTATTATTGATAAAGTTAAAATGAGTTATGATAAAAACTTAAATAAGTTTATAAACTCAAAAACATCTTATCATTGTTCTAATTGTGACAATGAGCTTAATCAATATCAAATAGATCATTTTAATTTATAATAAAAAGATACACATCATAACGATTAATCATTATGATGTGTACCTTTATTTATTTTAATTATTTTTTTAATTTTTATATGATAATAATCTATAAATTCAGAATATATGTAGTCATATAGTATAAACACTAATTCAAATGCACATATAGTTATAACATTTATGGGTATATAAACAAATTGCTTAATTATAAAATATAAAATCAGTACTGAAGTATTCGCAAATATTAATTTAAGCAAATATTCTACAATTATATGCCTATCACTTTCTATAATATACTTTACTAAACCATATATTCCAAATGTAAAAATGTATATTAACCATTGAACTTTACTATTAATTACAATAAAACCTAAAATAGCTGAAGATATATAAAATATAATTCCAGTCGATAATCCCCATTCCATTATAATTATAGATATTGGAAGCGATGCTAACCCTAAAAGAAATACAGTATTTATAGGTATGACATTTATAAGCATTAATAAGATAGCATTTAAAGATAGTAATATTCCTCCATATGCTATTTTTTTACTCATATATCCCTCCTAAAAACAACTTACTAAGTCTCCTCCAAAGCATTCACAACATGAATCCAAGCACCACAGTTTCATACAATCTTCACAACAATCATCACCTAAACAACAGCAACAATCATCGCAACAACAACAGCAGCACCCATCCAAATCATTATGTCTTCTTCTATTATAATTATATGCCCTATAATTATAATCATCTCTATACCTACTAAATCTGCTTACAGCATTTTTATATTCCTCATTATCTGGTTCCATAAATTTAGCTCTTTTTATATAATCTTCACCTTGTTCATAATAACCTATATTCATAGCTGATATTCCAGATAAATAATACCATTCACTACATTTATTACTCACAGTTTGTAAAAAATCATATGCAGCTTTAAACTCTTTATTATCTATCAATTTTCTTGCCTTTAAAAAAGTATCATTATAAATATTGTTATACATTACCTTCACATCCTTTATCCAATATATTTTTATACCTTAAATAAACTCCAGAATACACTATATTATCTATTATATTTCTATTAACTCTTAAGTTTAAAGAGTCTATATTTTGGGCTAAGAGTCCTAATGATATACTTATTAACTTATCAACCCTTGTCTTTAGCTCTTCTTTTTTATCTATATATTCTATAAATGGATTGTATCTACCTTTTTCATAATCTTTATCTAAATCCTCATATGCATCTAATAAATATATGTATTTCCCTATATTAAATCCTATATTTCTAAGCTGTTGTTCATATTCATCATTTTTATATACAAATATTTCTCCCATAAGGTTTCCGAATGTATTCGATACCATATCTATATTTATATTTTTTTCATTCTCTAACCTATTTAATTCTTCTAATTGAGATTTTATAAACTCAGCTTTATCAGGATATTTTTCATGTGCAAATTTAAGCTTACTTTTATATGCATTGTATGCAATTATATCTTTTATTCTTTTTTCATCATTTACATTATCTTCTAACTTATAATACGCTAATAATACATTCATACTAGCTGCATATTCTGTAACTTCATTTATTATTTTCTTTTTCTTTTTAAAAGGATTAGTTATACATCCTTCTTCTATAATAATTGGCTTAGGTCTGTATAATGATGTTAGTACTAAAATCAAAAATGTTATATCATAATTTAGTGTTAATCTAGATATTTCTCCATGGTTATTTTTTAAGTATTTACATAAGCCACAATAATATCCTCTATAATGCTCGTATTCTCTAAAAGTTAAATCCATTTTATTTATTTTTACATAACCAAACATATTTATTCCTTTCTAGATGATGAATTTAAAATTTCAAACTAATCTCTAAGTTTTATAATTTCTACTTTATATCCTTCAAATTCAAAAATATTTTCTTTAATAATATTCTCCTTAATATATAGTTTTGCCATCGTAGGCTCTAGCTTAAATCTTTTAGGTCCTACCGAACCAGGATTTATATATAAAATCCCCTCTTCTATATATATTTTACTCCTATGAGAATGACCATATACAATAATATCTATATCTTTTTTATTTAAAGGTTCTTTTATATCTTTAATATTATGAATTAAATATATTTTTAATTTATTTATATTTATTACTTTTCCAGACGTATCATTATCCTTATCTATATTCCCATATACAAACTCAGTTCTACAAATTTGTTGTAATGAGTTTATTATATCATTTTTTCCAACATCACCAGCATGAATTATTAATTCACAATTGTTTAATTCTTGTAATACTTCTTGTCTTAGTAATCCATGTGTGTCTGATATTATACCTATAATCATACTACCACTCCTATAAAAAAAGAGATATCTTCAAAACAAAGTAAAGATAACTCTTAATATATTTTAATTACTATTTTCAGTTAAATTTTCACTCATTATTCTTGCGTATCTTATTGATTTAGATATTCTTTCATGAATACCTTCTTTATCATCAATAACTACATCAATTTTGCTATTCCATATATCATCAAATAATTCATCGCACATTTCTTTAAACTTATTATCACAAATAATAGAATAGTAATTTTTCCCAGAAATAGGATGCATTTTAGTCATTTTTAAACTTTTAGATAGATAAAGCGATGGATTATCATTATTTCTAAATTCATCTATAAAGTTACCATCAATCATTCTTATCTCTACATCTTCTGATTCCATAATTATTTTTTCTATATATTCCACATGTCTTTGTCTTTCTTTAAAAGTCAATGTTACAGGCGTATTAAAAAAGTGTAAACATCCTGATGACAGATACTTTCTTAGTTCTGCCTCGTATATAAGTACTTTTAATTTAGACTTATATGTTGCATTTTGAAGAAAGATATTTATTTTATTTAGTTCATTTAGTATATTTTTATTTTCCACAAATGTTCTCTCTGCCACTTCCATAAATAAATCCGATGGCATAAAGAACTCATTTATAGAACCCAATATACATCTTAAATCGTTATTCATTATATATTGAAGATATGTTTGATCTTCTATCATTGATAAAGGAGTCTTTTTTTCGCATAAAGACTTACCTTTTTGTTTTTGAGCACGTACTAGACTATAGTACACATCTTCTATTAAATTCTTATCCTTTGAGTACGTACTTAATAAACATTGTCCATCTGGGTAATGAGTTGTATTTATCAAAAACTTATCTTTTATTACTGATATTGTAGAGTTAGGATTAATATTACAGTTATAAACTTCGAAATCAAGTGCTGGATAAGTTGATATAAAATTTATACCTATTAATGTGTTTAGTATTTTTTGCTCCTTATTTTTTCGTTTATCTTCAAGACCCATGAGAATTGTTATTTTAGTATTTGTATTTCTACTAATTTCATAGAATGATTTCTTCACATTCCCTAGGGAAACTTTATCTTTATAGGTTAAATCAAATAAATTAAAAGATAAAATCATATCTAGATTTTCCCCTTTATTTATCAATGAAAAAATTTCATTAGTAAACTCTTTTTGAACAATAGTTGCTTCAACACTAGATAAACTATTATAAAATTCTTCTGAGTGAGTATTTTTAGGTATATTTTGAACACCTTTATCACTCATACCTCTAGCCTCATCCATATATGCATTTTTTAATGTTTTTTCTATATATCGTATTATATATTCCTTATCGCTTTTTTCATCAATTTCAAAATAATTTACAAGATTTTCATATGTAGAATTATTTAAGGAATCAACTATGAAAAGCGCAATGTCTTTACATATTTCATTTATTCTCTTAGAGCTCGGTAAATTCTTTGATGATATCCACTTATTTATATAAGATATATCATAACCTAATGTATTTGCCAAAGCGCTCTTCTTTTGATTTGATATATATAATAAATTTTCTAAAATACTTCCAAATGTAATACTATTCAAATCCAAACCTCCTAGAATTTATTTTTTAATTCTTTTGGCTATATACCTTTGAACTTTAATTATATCATCATAACTATAATTATTTTCTCCCTTTTATTGATTTAAATTGATTCAATTTTAATCATTTTTTTGCCTTTTTTCCTCAAAATTCGTCATTTTTCGATAGAATGTCTAAAATTTCAGTGTTAGTATTATGTTAAAGATTTCGCATCAAGTAAACTTTACTTAAAAAACAAAATGAAAACGTTATAATACAAGTTATAAAATCAAAAGGAGAAATTAAATGAATAATTTAAACAGTAAGAAAAGTAAACTAACCGCTGGGTGGATAATCGTAATTGCATGTATGTTTATACAAGCTGTTCCAGCAGGTATTATCGCTAACACGCAATCTTTATTTATATATCCAGTTATAAATGCTAGAGGATTTTCACTAGTAGCATTCTCTCTAATGTTTTCAATAGGAACAATAGTATCAGCGGTTGCTGGACCATTTATAGGTTCTTTATTTACAAAAGTAAATACTAAAACAATATATATATTTGGAGCAATCATAGCTGGCTTAGGATTCACTGCATTCTCTATTGCAACACAAATTTGGCATTTCTATATACTTTATGGAGTAGCTCAAATAGGTTCTGCTATGATATCTGGTATAGGTATACCACTTTTAATAAGTTCATGGTTCGATGAAGCTACTAAAGGTAAAGCTTTAGGAATCGCATTTGCAGGTGGATCTATAGGTAACTTTTTCCTACAACCATTCACTTCAAAATTAATAGCTGCACAAGGTTATGCTGTTGCTTACTTAACACTTGGTATACTAGCTTTAGTAGTAGGTTTACTAATATCATTATTCTTAATAAGAATGCCTAAGGATTCTAGCGAGGTAGTTAGATCTAAAAATTATGATACTAATAAAAGTAATACAAATTCTGTATCTTCAGGATATACTTTAAAAGAAGCTGTAAAAACTAAGTACTTCTGGATGCTTTGTTTTGGATTCACATTTGTAGGATTATATGTTTCAGCTTATTCAGTTCAATATGCTGCATACTTCCAAGGTGAATTAAACTTTAACTCAACAGTCGTAGGTCTTACAGGTTCTATATTTGCAATATGTTCATTAGCTGGAAATATAATTGGTGGTTCTTTATTTGACAAGTTAGGTGCATTAAAATGTCTAATATTCTCTACAGTATTAGTATTACTATCAGGAATATTCTTATTATTTGCTAAACATAGCATAATATTTGCACACTTATTCTCAGCTACAAAAGGACTAGCTATATTCATTTATATGATAGGACCAGCTTACTTAACAGGTTCATTCTTTGGAAATAAAGAATATGGTAGCATATTAGGTATAGTTCAATTACTATTTGCAGTTGGTATATCTGCAGGGTCTGCAGTATTCGGAATTTTAGCAGAAAATCTTGGATATGATATGTCTTGGACATTAGTATTAGGTGCTGTAGCTATAGCTTACACATTATTAATAATGGCAACTATCGGTATGACTAAATTAAACAAACAAAAACAAAAAAATAACGCGAATATAAACGCTGCTTAATATAATAAAAAGGTGAGCTAAAATGAGCTCACCTTTTTATTATATGTAAATTTACGCTATAATATAAATTTACTCAAATTTCCATCTACATCCTCAATAGTCATAACATTTAAACCTTTATAATTCTTAAACAACCATTTAATATCACTCATAACTTGATTTACTTGAGCCTTACTTAAATCTCCAATAAAATACTCTTCTCTCAAATCACTATAGTTTTTTTCTGTAAGGAAAGCTCTTATAAATCCAAAGGCAATCATATTCGGTATATTATTTTCATTTGCTTTTTTACTTTTTATACTTTTAGATTTCATTTTCATATTTTTCACCCCATAATAAAATTCATAAGCTTATTAATATCTATTCATAAGTGAGTTTTTATATCCTAAAATATAATATTCATAAAAGGAGTATATATTTATAATTCTTAAATTATAAATATATACTCCTAATTGTATAAAAATTTTATTGATTTATTTTTTATTAAGCTGCTTTTTTATCATTATTTCCAGCTAATTGATATTTTTTCCACTCTTTAACTGTGAATATAGCTAATGCAGTAACATTTATTCCACAAAGCACGAATAGTAATAAGTCAACTGCTTCAAACACAACGTTAGCTCCAAATACTGCTAAAGTACCAGCAGCTATTATTAAAAGTAAGTATATAGCTATATTCTTGTTTATATGGTTTTTCTTAAATAATTTTGTCATATAGTAGTAAGAACCTAATATAGTAGTTAATGCAGATAATACTGTAAATGCACATAATACTACTAGTCCAAACATTCCAGTTACATCTTTAGCTGTGAAGAAATACTCTGCTAGTCTTTCAGCAGCTCCACCTTGGAATGTTATTAATCCAGCATTTATACCGTAAGATGCTATATAAGAAGTAACTACTATAGAAACTACTACAGTTACTACTGTTGGTATTAAAGATATCATAGCTGCTTCTCTTGGTTGAGTGTCAGCTTCTTGAGCTGCCATAGCTAATGCCCCAAGACCAGTTTCTGCAGTTTGTAGTACTTTTTGCATACCTAATACAAATCCTAACATTATACCACTAAATCCATTAACTGGATTTGTCATACCTTCTATAATATGAGCAAAGTAAGTTGGTATATAGTTTCCAGTTTTAATAACGAATAATGTGAAGAATATAAAATACCCTGCAACAGCTGTACCTATCATATAAGTCATGGCATTCATAAATATTTCATGTTTCTTAGATAATACTAATACAGCAACTACTGCTATTACTGGTACAACTATAAACATATATCTTTGAAGTAAAGTAAGATTCATTCCCATAAATTCACTTGTTACTAACTTAGCAACTGAATCTATACCTGAGAATTGGAATCCACCAAACCCAAATACTGCTAACGCCACAAAACATACAGCGTAAACCATACCTAATGAAGGATGTATTAAATCTCCTATATATTCCTTTGGACTTTTACCCATTATTTTTGAGTTTAATGTTTCAGAATAAGAAACTGGTACCATTATACAAGCTCCTAATAAAGCCCATATAGCCATAGCTTCTACGTTTACTTCTCCTGAAGCAGAGAATTTAGATAAAGCACCAAGAACCCCTATTATAGCTCCAGTACCTATCATTGCACCTAATGATATAGATGCAGGTCCTATTATGTTTTTAAATTTTAATCCAGCTGGCTTAGTAGCTTTCTTTTGTATCATGCCTATTGTTCTTATTGATGTAAATGCGCCAACAATTAACATGAATGGTAAGAATACTGGCCAAACCGCATCAGAAATACCTGTTATGATAGTTTCTAATTGATGTAACATGCGTTTTTCTCCTTCTTAAATATAAATTTTTATAATTTCTACGCTTTTAGGATATTTTAACCTTAATAATATAAAAATATCAATAAAAAAAAGATACATTATTTTAATTAAATCCATATTAAATAAAAGCAATAAATTTTTAAATTATATTGCTTAAAAACTAAAAAAGTTTTCCTTTTAGATTTAACTAAAAAATATATCTTGTTATGTATTATTCGCCAATTATAAATCAATAATATCAATATCTAATAATAATTGTCAAGTATTTATCATTTATTTTTTATTTTTTTATTTTTCAATAAATTATTTTTTATTTTTTCTACCTATTTATATATAATTCTAAACATATGCAAATTTTATTTTAAAATTTCAAATTATCATTTAAGATTTCTATATATCTCAAGGATTCGGATACTAGCATTTTACTTTCATGCTTTTCATTATCATTTATTCTCTCTTTCCAAATTTTATCAAAGAATATTTTTAATATTTCATCTAATTTTTTATCATTTATAATTAAGTAGTTTTCACTATCTTCATTGGGGTTTTCTTTTAAAAATGACATATTTTTTGATAAATACATTGATGGTTTTTCTTCATTTTTAAAATCATCCAATACAGAGTTCTCAATAACCTTAAGATTTATATTATCTTTTTCTTCTAACAGTTTTTTCATATGACTTAAATGACGCTGTCTTTGTTCTAAACTTAAATTTATAGGCTTATTGAAAAATGTCATATTTCCACTAGATACATATGTTCTAAACACTGATTCATACATGATAATATTTAATTTAGAATTATATGTTACATTTTGTAGTATTGTATCTATTTTTTTTAGCTTAATTAACGCTTCTTTCTCATCTCCAAAAATATTTTTACCAATTTCTAAAAATAAATCTGATGGCATAAACAACTCAGTTACTGATCCAACTAACCACCTTAAATCTTGATCCATGATGTAATTCATATAGCGTTGGCTTATAATTATCTCTTCTGGTGTTTTTTTTCTAAACATATGTCTACTTTGAGTGCTTATCATCTCTTCTAAAGTATGGTACATTTCATCAACTACATCATCATCTGTAGATGTTATCGTTGTTATACACTTATGATTGTTGTAAATAGCTGTATGAGCACATTTATTTTTTACTGCTGACATAAATATATTTGATGGAAAGTCACAACTATATAATTCAGCATTAATCCTCCCCCTTGATGTAACCATATTTATGAACAACATCACATCAAATATTATTTCTTTAATATCATTATCAGAATCAAAACTTATCAAGTACTTCATTTTCACTAACTCTTTATGATTACTAGACTTATTATTTTCACCATTTCTTATTCCTGCAAGATGCACCTTATCTTCTCTATTTAAAGAAAATAAATTACAAAGTACTGTCATATCTGAAAGCCCCGCTTCTTCTATAAAACTTATTATCTCATCATCTAAATATTTTTTTCTAAGTGTAGGATTTATTGTTTGTATACTATTATTTTTTCTAATATCTTTTTTTAATGTTTTTTTATTATTTTTATTGTAACTATATAAATAAGATTCACTTAACTTTTCTTCTATCGTTTTTTTCAAAATTTCACTTTTATTTTCATTTTCTGTAGTATTTATTTCAAAATAATCACTTATATCACGTAGTGATGACTCACTTGAAGATTTTACTATAAAATCAGCTGTAATTTTACTTATATTTTTTATATTCTTAGCAGCTGGTAACATAGTTGAATTAATCCACTTACTGATATAAGATACATCATATCCTAATTCCATAGCTAGAGAGTAATTCTTTTGTCCCGAAAAATAAATTAATTTCTCAATTAATTTACCAAATTCTCTTTCAATCATTTCTAACCCTCCTTTTTGTAAAATGCACATTTTTATAATATCATACCCATATTATGTACACAATGTTATGATATCTATTTTATCGAAAATAGTCGTATTTTTAGTTTTTTATCATTTATTTAATAAAATTGAATCTTTTTATTTCAAGTTTCATCATTTTATTTCATTTGTTGGTGTATATCCTTATATGTTATGTTTATAATGTAATATATTTTTAAGTATATTTTTAACTTTAATAATAAATTTTCGTAATAGATTAAAATATAGTGTTATGTATTGTTCGCCGACAAATTATAACATAATTTTAATTTCGAAATTCAATACTGCAAATAAAGTGTATTAAATTTATATTTAACAAAGACAACTATTTACATAGTTGTTTCTCTTGATACCTATTTTTATATTGTTAAATTAAAATCCTTTATTCAACACACCTCTAATATCAAATTAAATTATTCATTTTAATTATTTATAAATATATTTTCTACTTATTTTAGACTAACATACATTTTTTAATAATTATTGTAAAAGATAAACTTATATTGAAATAATTTATTTTTAAAACTTTCTTACTAGGTACTATTTTAACTTCCAAGTAATATATATTGTTTAATTTAAGGAGGAAACTTATATTATGAATGCATCTAATAACAAAAAAGAAAATCAATTTTTTTATGGATGGATAATCGTTATAGCATGCTTACTTATACAAATCATTCCCTTTGGAGTAGGCGCTAACCTACCACCTGCATTTACAAATTATGTTGTGAAAGGAGAAGGTTTTAGCTTTGCTGCATTTTCATTAATATTTACTATAGGTACTATAGCATCTGCTATTTGTTCTCCTTTTATAGGAAAATTATTCACTAAAGTTAATGCGAAAGTATTATATATAGTTGGTTCTATACTACTTGGTGGAGGATTTATGTTATATTCATTTGCAGGTAATAATTTATTTGCATATTATGCAATAGCTGCATTGGTTCAAGTAGGGCTTGCAATAGTATCAGCTATAGGAGTTCCAACGCTTATTAACTCTTGGTTCAAAGTTAATAAAGGCCTTGCTATGGGTATTGCATTTTCCGGAGGTGGTATAGGTAATATATTCCTTCAAGTGTTAGCAGGAAAATGGTTATCTGATCCAAACATAGGATATAGGGGAGCTTATTTAAGATTTGGTATGATAGCTTTAATTACATCATTACTAATTTCAATATTCCTTATAAGAATGCCGAAATCTGATGCTGAATTAGCTGCTAATATACCTAAAAAGAAAAAAGGAGAAGAACATGCCATAAATCATATACCTTGGGGTTATAAAGTATCAGAAGTAACTAAAATGGCTCAGTTTTGGATAATTGGTATATCATTTATATTTGTAGGATTCTATGTAAGTGGTATGGTACTTCAATTTATAGCCTTCTTTCAAAATCTAGAAGCTTCTGGTCAACTTAGAATGCCTGCTGCTATGATTGCATCTTTATTTGGCTTTTTCTCAATATTCGGTAATCTATTCGGAGGAGTATTATTTGATAAATTAGGACTATCTAAATCATTTGGTCTTGCAGGTATTTTAGTTGTTACATGTGGTATTTGTTTAATATTTGTTCCTAATATAAATGAACTTGCATATATATTTGCTGCTGGGTTAGGTATCTCAATGTTCTCATATATTATGGGCCCTTCATATATGACTGGAGTATTATTCGGTGATAGAGATTATGGTACTATACTAGGATTGATACAAGTATTCTTTGCCTTAGGATTCGCTATAGGTTCGCCTATATTCGGAATAATTCTAGATAGATTTGGTTGGAATGCAGGTTGGATATCTACCATAGTTTATGCAATAATCGCTTATATCGGTTTAATAAGTGCATGCTCAACTATATTAAGAGTAAACAAAGAAAATAATGTGACTGAAACAAAAAGAATATCTTAATAATATAAAAAATGCTGTTAATAAACCAAATATAAAGTTAGGTTTATTAACAGCATTTTGATTTCCTATATAATTATTACTATAAAGAAATTACAATACTCATTAACTTATTACTTCTCTGTATAAATTCTTCTAATTCTTCTGGTTTTAATTCCTTATTTGATAATAATGCTAAGTCTATTATTTGATTACATATTAAATCTATACTTTCTTTCTTATCTTCATTGCCTTTTAATGATAATATCTTTTGTATTATAGGATTCTTTTCATTTATAACAAGAGTTTTTTCTTCTTGGAGATTCATACCTAAATCCATACCTACAAACCTAGATTGCATTTCCATCATTCTTCTGGTATGTTCTGATACCAATACTATAGCTGGTATTTCTTCATTTTTTAAGCTTTCAACAGAGTAATTTTTTATTTTATTTTCAGATATACTCTTAAATATATCTTTTAATATATTTTTATCTTCTTCTTTCATATTAGATTCGTCTTTATTTTTTAATACTTCAGATATATCTGAGTCTATTCTATTAAAGCTAGTGCCTGCTTCTTTATACTCCATAAAAGAAATAAAATGGTTATCTATACTGGAATCCAACACAACTGCGTTTAATCCATATTCTTTGAACAATTTTATATATTGAGATTGTTGCTTCTGATCACTTATATAAAATACTTTATTTTCATGACTTTCTTTTGAAGATTCCTTATAATCATTTAATGTCATGTAATTTCCTTCTATATCTTTAAATAAGATATAATCTTTTATCTTTTCATAGAAAGATTCATCCTTTAAACATCCAAATTTTATAAATACTTGTATATCATCCCAGAACTTATTATATTCATCCCTTTCATTTTTAAATAGAGATTTTAGTTTATCAGCCACCTTCTTAACTATATGTTTAGATATCTTAGTAACATCTCTATCATTTTGTAAGAAACTTCTAGATACATTTAAAGGTAAGTCTGGACAATCTATTACACCTTTAAGTAATAATAAAAACTCTGGTATAACTTCTTTTATATTATCTGCTACAAATACTTGATTATTATAAAGTTTTACTTTTCCTTCAACTAATTCAAATTCATTATTTAATTTAGGGAAATACAGTATCCCCTTTAAGTTGAATGGATAATCCACATTTAAATGTATCCAAAATAAGGGCTCTTCAAAAGAATTAAATACCTTTCTGTAAAATTCTTTATACTCTTCATCTGTACAATCCTTAGGTGATTTTAACCATAGAGGATTAATATCATTTAAAGGTTTTTTTTCAAATTCATCATTACTTCCCTCATCATTTTTATCATCAGAAGCTTCTAAATAAATTTCAACAGGTAAGAATGAACAATATTTTTCTATAATTTCTCTTACTTCATATTCATTTAAAAACTCTTTACTATCATCATCTAAATATAGAGTTATACTTGTTCCTCTTTCTGTTCTAGTATCAGATTTAGATATTTCATACTCAAGCCCATCTTCTGATACCCATCTAACCGGTTGTGCATTTTCTATATAAGACATTGTATCTATTTGTACTTTTTTAGATACCATGAACGAAGAATAAAATCCTAGTCCAAAATGGCCTATTATATCATTAGATTCTTCTATCTTATCCTTATACTTATTAAAGAAATCTTCTGCACCAGAGAATGCAACTTGATTTATATATTTTTCAACCTCTTCAGCTGTCATACCTATACCATTATCAGTAAAACATAAAGTTCCATCGTTTTGATTTATTGATACGGTTATCTTGTATTTGCTATCCCCATTATCATTAGCTTCTCCTAGTGAAACTAACCTCTTATATTTATTTACTGCATCACATCCATTACTTATAAGTTCCCTTATGAATATATCCTTATCAGAGTATAACCATTTTTTTATTATAGGGAAAATATTTTCTGTATGTATTGAAATACTACCTTTTTGTACTGACACTAGTACCCCTCCTTTTAATAATGTCATTTTATTTATAAAATTAAAAATTTATAGTCTATCTATAGTTAAAGATAAAATATATAAACTATACTTAATTTATATATTCTATCCTTAACTCTGATATCCTATAAATTTTCTAACTATACTTTAAATTTTAAATCCAATCTATTATATTAATCTATAGATATATATTTTTTAGGTTCATTTTGTTTTATATTTAATTTTGGAACTATTAGTTGTAAAATTCCATTATTGTAACCAGCTTTTATATCTTCTTCTTTTACACTGTCCCCAACATAAAAACTACGAGAACATTGTCCTGTATATCTTTCTCTATGAATATAGTTTCTTTCTGCATTATTTTCCTCATTAGATTCACTCTTAAATGCACTAACTATTAAATACCCATTGTCTAAAGATATTTTTATATCTTCTTTTTTAAATCCTGGTAAGTCCATGTCTATAATGTAATTATCACCTTGCTCCTGAATATCAGTTTTCATCATTTTTTGATAATTAACTGGTTTAAAAAACTCATTTTCAAATAACTCATCAAAAAAACTATCATTAAATAAATTTCCTATATTTCTTCTAGGTACTAATTTCATATATATCACCTTCCTTACAATTATTATTATACTCTTTTTATTAGCACTGTCAACCGATGAGTGCTAATAAATTATATAAAACTTTTATTTTATATATAATTCTTTTTTAAATAAAAAAATAAGGAATGCCATTTTGCACTCCTTATTTTTTTTATTTAAAGTATTTCACACCTGATTCAAATATCATTTGGTCTTTTTCACCTAATATATTCTTACATACTTGATTTCCAATTCTCTCAGAGTGACCCATTTTACCTAATATTCTTCCATCTACACTAGTTATACCTTCAACTCCATAGAAAGATCCATTTGGATTAAAATCTATATCATAAGTTGCATTTCCATTAAAGTCTACATATTGAGTGGCTATTTGTCCATTTTCTATTAAAGTTCTCATAGTTTCTTCATTAGCAACAAATTTACCTTCTCCATGAGATATAGGTATACTATGTATATCACCTACAGATGTATTAGCTAGCCAAGGTGACTTATTAGAAGCTATTCTAGTTTGAACCATCTTAGCTTGATGTCTTCCTATATTATTATAAGTAAGTGTTGGTGCATCGACACTTGGCTTTCTTATTTCACCATATGGCACTAATCCAAGCTTTATAAGAGCCTGGAATCCATTACAAATACCTAGCATTAACCCATCTTGCTTAGTTAAAAATTCATTTACAGCTTCTGCTACCCTTTCATTTCTAAATACTGTAGCTATAAATTTAGCAGAACCATCAGGTTCATCTCCTGCACTAAATCCTCCTGGTAGCATAATCATTTGTGAAGATTTTATTTCTTTAACTATTGTATCTATAGATTCTTCTATATCTTTATAAGTTAAGTTTTTAAATACTTTTATACTTACATTAGCTCCTGCTTTTTCAAATGCTTTAGATAAATCATACTCGCAGTTTGTTCCAGGGAATGTTGGTATAAATACCTTAGGAGATACAATACTTATAGATGATTTTTTAGCTTCTCCACCTGATACAAAGTTTATAGTTTCTATCTTATCTTTAATTTCTATAGATTTAGTTGGGAATATTGGCTCTAAAGTATCACAATGCGCTTTATATAGTTCGTCTAATAATATGTCTTCATCTGCTATAACTATACTTTCTTTTTCAATTGTATTACCTAATACTATATAGTTATATCCATCTAGTATACTTAAATCATTACTAGCTAGTTCAAGAACTATATTTCCATAACTTGCTTCAAATAGTTTATCCGTTTCTTCATATAAATTACTAGATTCTTCATTAAATTTAAATCCTATTTTATTGCCAAATGCCATCTTACTTATAGCTTCACCTACGCCTGCAAATCCTAATGCATATGTTGATAAAACCTGTTTTTTGTGTATAAGTTCTCTTAATTTCTCTAGATTTTTCTTTAATTCATCAAAGTTAACAACTCCATTTTCTAATCTTTCTGTGCATAACATTACAACTTTTGAATTAGCCTTCTTAAATTCTGGGGATACTACTACTTTTGCATCTACAGTATCCACAGCAAAAGAAACTAACGTTGGAGGAACCTCTATATCTTTAAATGTTCCTGACATACTATCTTTACCACCTATTGCAGGTATTTCAAGTTTATTTTGAGCATAGAATGCACCAAGTAAAGCAGAGAATGGTTTACCCCACTTAGTTGGATTATCCCCAAGCTTTTCAAAATACTCTTGTAAAGTAAGTCTTGTTGTTTTATAATTACCCCCAATAGCAACAAGTTTACACACAGATTCAACAACTGCATATAACGCTCCATGGAATGGACTCCATTTACCTATCTTAGGATTATATCCATATGTCATTATTGTAGAGGTATTCGTCTCCCCTTTAAGTACAGGAATTTTCGCAACCATCCCTTGAGCTGGAGTACTTTGGTACCTACCACCAAACGGCATAAGTACAGTATTGCTTCCTATTGTATTATCAAACTTTTCTACTAATCCTTTTTGTGAGCAAACATTTAAATCTGATAATGTTTCTATAAATTTATCTTTTAATGAAACTTCTTTAGCTAGAGCTATATCTGATAAACCTTCTGAAAATATACAAACTCCATCAGTCGATGAGTATTCACTATCATTTTTATATGAACTTGAATTAAAAAAAGTTTTCTCTTCATTTACTTTACTAACATGAACCTTAGTAGTTTGTTTCACACCATTTGTATCTAAGAATTCTCTATTAATATCTACTATAGCCTTTTTATTCCAAAACATTCTTAAATAACCTGTATCTGTTACTGTAGCAACATGAGTAGCTTCTAAATTTTCTTCTTTAGCTAAAGCTATAAATTTATCTTTATTTTCTTTATTTATAGCAACCGCCATACGTTCTTGAGATTCTGATATTGCAAGTTCAGTTCCATCAAGTCCATCATACTTTTTAGGAACTAAATCTAAGTTTATATCTAAACTATCTGCTATTTCACCTATAGCAACACAAACTCCACCCGCTCCAAAGTCATTACATCTTTTTATCATTTGTGCAACTTCTTTATTTCTAAAGAATCTTTGTATTTTTCTTTCATTAGGAGCATCACCTTTTTGAACTTCAGCACTACAATTAAGTATTGATTCTTCACTATGTTCTTTAGATGAACCAGTAGCTCCTCCACATCCATCTCTTCCTGTTTTTCCACCAAGAAGTATTATTACATCTCCTGATATTGGTCTTTCTCTAACTACATTTTCTTTAGGTACTGCTGCTATAACCGCACCTATTTCCATTCTCTTTGCTACGAAATCTTCATCATATACTTCAGCAACTTGACCTGTGGTTAATCCTATTTGGTTACCATATGAACTATATCCATGAGCTGCTTCAGTAGTTATTTTCCTTTGCATTAATTTGCCTGATAATGTATCTTCTAAAGACGTTCTAGGATCGGCACTTCCAGTTACACGCATAGCTTGATATACATAACTTCTTCCTGATAATGGATCCCTTATAGCTCCACCTAAACAAGTAGCAGCTCCACCAAATGGTTCAATTTCAGTTGGATGATTGTGAGTTTCATTTTTAAACATTACTAAATACTTTTCAATCTTACCTTCTATTTCAACATCAACATTTATACTACATGCATTTATTTCTTCACTTACATCTAAATCTTCTAACTTACCATCTTTTCTTAATTCTTTCATAGCTATTGTTGCTATATCCATTAAGCATATATCTTTTTTTCTATCTATATATACTTTTTCTCTTGAATTAATATACATTTCATAAGCTTCTTTAACTATATCTGTATATTTACCTTCTTCTATTTGAACATCTTCTATTTCCGTCATAAAAGTAGTATGCCTACAATGATCCGACCAATAAGTATCTAATACTTTTATTTCTGTTATAGTTGGATTTCTCTTTTCCGTGTCTTTAAAATATTTTTGGATATGTTCTAAATCAAGTATTGTCATAGCAAGACCTCTTCCCTCTAAGAAATCTTGTAACCCTTCATAACTTAAATCTATAAATCCATTTAATATTTCTACTGAAGTAGGTATTTCGGTTTCCTTTTTTAATGTTTCTGGTTTATTTAAACTAGCTTCTCTACTATCTACAGGATTTATACAATATCTTTTTATTTTATTAAATTGCTCATCTGTTATATTACCACTTAGTATATAAACCTTAGCTGTATTTATAATAGGTCTAACTCCATTATTAACTACTTGTATACATTGTGATGCCCAGTCACCTCTTTGATCATACTGTCCTGGTAAATATTCTATTGCAAATATTCTTTTATCATATTTATTTAAATTCGATATTTCTTCATGATAAATTACATCTAAATTGGGCTCAGAAAATATACTTATTACCGCATTACTGTAAGCTTCGCCAGATATACCTTCTATATCGTATCTATTTAATACTCTTATATCTTCTATAGTATCTATATGTAAATTTTCTACTAAATCTTTCTTTAAAGCTTTAGCTTCAAGGTCAAAGCCTTGTCTTTTCTCAACTAATATTCTTTTGACATTTTCAGTATTTAACATGCCTTTCCCCCCATATTTTTAGAAAATTCTAAACTCCTATATCAGTTCTATAATGCATACCTTCAAAGCTTATTTTCTTAATGTTTTCATATACCTTTTCTGCTGCATCCTTTACTGAAGCTGCTTTTGCTGTTAATCCAATTACTCTTCCACCATTTGTAAGCAAGTTTCCATTATCCATCTTAGTTCCACTATGGAAAACAACTATATCTTTATCTAGATTCTCAAGTCCAGTTATTATCTTTCCTTTTTCATAAGAATCAGGGTACCCTATAGATGTAAGCATTACACAAACTGATTCTTCATCTTTATAATTTATTTCTATATCACTTAGTTTATTGTCTATTATTGCATTCATTATTTTATTTAAATCCGTATCTAATCTAAATAAAATCGATTGAGTTTCAGGATCCCCAAATCTAGTATTATATTCTAATACTTTGGGTCCATCTTCTGTAATCATTAAACCTACAAATAATATTCCTTTGTAATTTAATTTATCTTTTTTAAATCCCTCTAATGTAGCATCTAATACATTTGTTTTTATGCTTTTGGCTAATTCATCTGTATACACTTCACTTGGAGAAAAAGTTCCCATACCTCCTGTATTAGGTCCTTCTTCATTGTCATATACTTTCTTATGGTCTTTTGCACTTACCATAGGAACTATAATATTGTTATCTACAAATGCTAATATAGATGTTTCTATTCCACTTAGAAACTCTTCTATAACTATTTTATTTCCTGCATCTCCAAATTTCTTATTTGTCATCATTTCTTTTAATGTATATATTGCATCTTCTCTATTTGTCGGTATTACTACACCTTTTCCTGCAGCTAAACCATCAGCTTTTATTACTACTGGATATCCAAAGTTGTCTACTTCACTTATAGCTTCATCTAAGTTCGTATATTCTTTGTACTTTGCAGTAGGTATGTTATGTCTTATCATAAAGTCTTTAGAGAAAGCCTTACTACCTTCTAATCTAGCACAACTTTTATTTGGTCCAAAAATTCTTAAATTTTCTTTCTCAAATTCATCAACTATCCCCTTAACAAGTGGAACCTCAGGCCCCACTATTGTTAAGTCTATTTTATTTTCTTTTGCAAAACTTACCAGTTCATCTATATCACTATCACCAATACTTATGCACTTTGCTACACTTTCAATTCCAGCGTTTCCTGGTGCACAAAATATTACTTCTACGTTTTCTTCTTTACTTAATTTCCAACAGATGGCATGCTCTCTACCGCCACCACCAATAACTAATACCTTCATAAAATTTACCCCCTAGTGTTTGAAATGTCTTACTCCTGTAAACACCATTGTCATTTCATATTTATTACAAGCATCTATAGAATCTTGGTCTTTCATTGAACCACCTGGTTGAACAACTGCTTTTATTCCATATTCATTTGCTAATGTTACACAATCATCAAATGGGAAGAATGCATCTGAAGCAAGTATAGCTCCATTAAAGTCTTTATCACGGTTGTTTTCTAAGGCATTTTTTAAAGCCCATATTCTTGAAGTTTGACCACATCCTAAAGCTAATGTTTTACCATCTTTAACTATAGCTATAGCATTTGATTTCATATTTTTAACAACCTTCATACCAAATTCCATATCTTCTAACTGTTCTTTAGTTGGTTCAACTACCGTTACAGTTTCATATTTATCTGCTAAGGAATTATTTTTATCTTGTATTAATAATTTTCCATCTAAGTATTTCATTTCATATGGCTGTAAACTAGTTTCTATCTTAGATAATTTTAAAACTCTTAAGTTCTTCTTTTTCTTAAGTATTTCTAAAGCTTGTGGTGTAAAATCATAAGCTGCTACTATTTCTAAGAATATTTCACTTAACTTTTTAGCTGTAACTTCATCTACTGTAGAAGTTATTCCAACTATTCCACCAAATATTGAAACTGTATCAGCTTCATAACACTTTGTATATGCTTCTAAAGAGTTCTGTCCTAAACCAACGCCACATGGATTAGTATGTTTTATAGCTACTGAAACTACTTCATCATTATCTTTAAATTCTCTCATTACTTCTAAACAACCATGTAAGTCATTTATATTATTGAAAGAAAGTTCTTTTCCATTTAATTGTTCATAATTTAATATTGGATTTTTAGCGTTTGGCTGTGAGTATAGTACTCCATTTTGATGTGGATTTTCTCCATATCTTAATGTTTGTTCTTTTTGAAATGTTAAATTTAATACTTCAGGATAACTATCTTTAACTTCGCCTGCAAAATAGCTTGATATAAGTGCATCATACCTAGCTGTAGTTGAGAATGCTTTATATGATAATCTTTTTCTATCTTCTAAAGTTAAATTATCATTTTTTAACTTTTCAATTACTATATCATAATCATTTATATCTACTATAACTGTTACATCTTTATAATTTTTAGCAGCAGAACGTATCATAGATGGTCCACCGATATCTATGTTTTCTATCATTTCTTCATGAGATTTTCCTGCCTTTAAAGTACCTTCAAAATCATATAAATTTACTACTACTAAATCTATAGATCCTATTTTATGCTCTTTCACAGTTTTTACATGATTTTTATCATCTCTTTTATAAAGTATTCCTCCATGTATGTGTGGATTTAAAGTCTTAACTCTTCCATCTAACATTTCTGGAAATTTAGTAACTTCATCTATTTGAATAGCTTTAACTCCGTTTTTTTCTAACATCTTAAATGTATTTCCTGTAGATATAACTTCATATCCAAGATTATTTAGTTCCTTTGCAAATTCAACTACTCTAGTTTTGTCTGTTACACTTATCAATGCTCTTTTACTCATTTATAAACACTCTCCTACCCTGAATACTTAATTTATTTTCACAAAAAAGACTAATACTCTTCTTTAATATCTTATGTTCTACGTGCAGCACTCTTTTAGCTAAAGAGTCTACATCATCATCATCTCTTACATCTACAGTTTCTTGCATAATTATTGGGCCTGTATCTGCTCCTTCATCAACAAAGTGCACTGTTGCTCCAGTTACTTTAACACCATAATCAAGCACACCTTGATGAACTTTTTGTCCATAGTATCCTTTACCACAAAATGAAGGTATTAACGATGGATGTATATTTATCATTTTGTTTTTAAATTCATTTACAAATTTGGGACTTATTATCTTTAAATATCCAGCTAAAACTACTAAGTCTATATTACGATCTTTTAAAGTTTCGATTATTTTATCTTCATCAGTTTCAAAAATTGCTTCTATATTATTTTGTCTTGCTCTTTCTAAGCCATAGGCATTCTCTTTATTTGATATAACTACTTTAACTTTTCCATTTATATTTCTAGCCAAAGTTTCATTTATTATAACTTGTAAATTAGTTCCTCCACCCGAAACTAAAACACCTATATTTAGCATAACTTGACTCCTTCATGAGTATCTACCACTTTACCTATAATATAGGCCTTTTCTTCAGTAGTATTTATGTATTCAGTTATTTCTTTTGATTTCCTATCATCAACTATTAATACTAATCCTACCCCCATATTAAAGCTCTTATGTAGCTCTATTTCATCTATAGAATTGAAGTTTTCTATCATCTTAAATATTGCTGGTTTTTCCCAAGAATTCTTTTGTATATCTATACCTAACCCTTTTGGTATAACTCTAGTTATATTTTCTATAACTCCACCACCAGTAATATGTGCTATTGCTTTTATATCATATTTATTTAATAAATCTAGAACTAATTTTACATATATTTTCGTAGGTGTTAATAATGCTTCTCCTAAAGTCATCCCTAATTCTTCTATATATTGATCTAACTTATATCCATAAGTATCTAAAAATATTTTTCTTATAAATGAAAATCCATTACTATGTATACCACTTGATGATATTCCTATTAATGTATCTCCAGACTTTACATCTTTACCAGATACTATATTCTCTCTATCTGCTATGCCAACAGAAAATCCTGCTAAATCATATTCATCTTCACTATACATACCAGGCATTTCAGCAGTTTCTCCACCAACAAGTGCACACCCTGCCATTTTACATCCGTCTACTATACCACTAACTATTTGTTCCACTTGTTCTGCAACTAACTTTCCAGTAGCGATGTAGTCTAAAAAAAATAACGGTCTTGCACCTTGGCATATTAAATCATTTACACACATTGCAACTAGATCTATGCCTACAGTATTATGTCTATCCATCATTTGAGCTAGCTTTAATTTTGTTCCAACTCCATCCGTTGACGAAAGTAACACTGGTTCAGTCATGTTAGTGAAATCTTTTAAACTATATAGTCCACTGAAATTTCCTAAATCACCTATTACATTGTTATCATAAGTTGTTTTTATTTTTCTTTTAATAAGATCTACTGCTCTATTTCCTTCATCTATATCAACACCTGATTGCTTGTAAGTTAACATGATAAAAGTTCCTCCTTATCGATTTTCTTAACTGGGTAATCTCCATCAAAACATGCTTTACAGAAAGTAGACTTACTCTCTGTTGCTTCTATCATCGAATCTATACTTAAAAACTTTAATGAGTCACATCCTATATACGCTCTCATTTCTTCTATGTTATGGTTAGATGCTATTAATTTCGATCTATTTGGAGTATCTATTCCATAGTAACAAGAGTAAGATACTGGAGGAGACGTTATTCTAAGGTGAATTTCTCTTGCGCCTGCATCTCTAAGTGACTGTACTATTTGCTTGGATGTTGTTCCCCTTACTACAGAATCATCAACTAGTACCACTGACTTTCCTTTTACAACACTTGATAAAGGATTTAATTTTATTTTTACTGATATTTCCCTTTCTTCTTGTGTAGGTTTTATAAATGTTCTTCCTACATATCTATTTTTTACAAGACCTTCACTTACTTTAAGTCCACTTGCATTAGAATATCCTATGGCACCTGCCCATCCCGAATCTGGAACTGGAACTACTATATCCGCATTTATTGCTTCATCTTTAGCTAGTAATTCCCCACATTTAACTCTAAACTCATATACATTTACATTATCTATTGTTGCATCATTTCTTGCAAAATAGATATGTTCAAATATACAACTTCTTTTTACACATTTATAATTTTCTGAATAATGATACGTCTTAAGTTCACCATCTTTAATTACTACTATCTCTCCTGGTTCTACATCTCTTATGACTTCTCCGCCAAGTATATCTATAGCACAACTTTCTGATGCAAATATATATTCATTACCTTTTTTGCCTAATATAAGAGGTCTAAATCCATGAGGATCCCTTACACCTACTAATGAATCTTCCCCCATTATTACAAGAGAGTATGCACCTTTTATATAATCCATAGTTAATTTTAAACTTTCTACTATATCTCCCTTATAGTATCTAGCAAGTATATAAAGTATTACTTCTGTATCTGAGTTTGCTTGAAACATATAACCATCTTCTTCTAACATATCCCTTAAGTAATTTGCATTTACCAAGTTTCCATTGTGGGCTAATGCTAATGTTCTTTTTCTACAACTACCAACTAATGGCTGACAATTTGCTAAAGTACTTCCACCAGCTGTAGAGTATCTAACATGACCTATTCCCATATTTCCACTTAACTTAGATAGCTCACCTTCTTTAAATACATCTCCAACTAATCCCATATCTTTTTTATACTTCATATCTCTTCCATCAAATACAGCCATCCCACAGCTTTCTTGACCCCTATGTTGTATAGAATATAAAGAATAGTATAGTTCTTTAGCTATATCCTTATCTTTTGAATAAATACCTACAACACCACACATAAGAAATTCCCCCTATTTACAGTTCATTCTTGAAAGAACTTCTTCATAACCTTTAACAAGATCACCTAAATCTCTTCTAAATCTATCTTTATCTAATTTTTCATTTGTATTTACATCCCAAAGTCTGCAAGTATCAGGAGATATTTCATCTGCTAATATTATATTTCCTTGTGAATCTTTACCGAACTCTAATTTGAAATCTACTAACTTTAAGTTCATTTTTAGGAAGAACTCTTTCATTAGTTTATTTATTTTTAAAGTTTGCTCTTTTAAGAATGCTATTTCTTCTCTATTTGCTAATTTCATTGCCACTGCATGATCATCATTTAGCATAGGATCACCATATTCATCATTTTTGTAACAAAGCTCAAATATAGGTTCATCTAAAACTAAACCTTCTTCTATTCCATATCTCTTACAAAATGAACCTGCCGTTATATTCCTTACTATAACTTCTAATGGTAATATTTCAACTTTCTTTACTAGCATTTCTCTATCTGATAAACTTTTTATGAAGTGTGTATTGATTTGATTATCGTGTAACATTTCAAACATTATAGTTGAAATTTTATTATTTAAGATTCCTTTAGAAGATATTGTTGCTTTCTTTTCTCCATTAAATGCCGTTGCATCATCTTTAAAATAAACTATATATTCATTTTCATTTTCTGTAGAATAAACTTGTTTCGCTTTACCTTCATATAATAACATTTTTGTTACCCCCTTAAATTCTTATCATCTTCTAATACTTGATTTGCCATTTCTTCTCTATATAAAACTAAATCTTTTTTTATTTTTGGATATTTTAAACTCATTATTTGAAGTGCTAATAGAGCAGCATTTAGTCCCCCATCTATCGCAACTGTTGCCACAGGAATACCTTTAGGCATTTGTACTATTGATAAAAGTGAATCTAGTCCATCCATTGTGGATGACTTAATCGGTAACCCTATAACAGGTATTAATGTTTGAGAAGCTATCACTCCCGGTAGATGTGCAGCTTTCCCTGCAGCCCCTACTATTACATCTACTTCACCTTCTATTTCATTTAAAAACTCCGTCAATTGAACCGGAGTTCTATGCGCTGATAACACTCTAACTTTAACTGATACACCAAATTTTTCTAATAACTTTATACCTTCTTGAACTTTAGGATAATCTGACTTTGATCCCATAACTATTGCTACTTTCATCAATTTCCCTCTTTTCCATATATATTTTAAATTATTCAACCGTGTATTACACGCACAATTATACGAACTTTATAAATAAATTCTATAATAATATACAGATTTTTGCAACTAATTTTTTACTAATAATTTTTTTAATACAAATATCAAACTTATAAAATCTTTGAAATCACAGGCATCACATGAATAATATTAATATTTTTACACATCCCTATCCTTTTTAACCTTATATAAATTGTATGTACAAACACGAATTTTATGTTATAATTCAGATAAATAGTTTCAGAAGGTAAAATAATGGTATAATTATCAATATTAAATCTAAAAAATACATACAATGGAGGAATTTATCTTATGGCATTTAAATCAGATATAGAGATTGCACAAGAAGCTAAACCTAAGCACATTAAAGAAATTGCTAGGAAGCTAAATATTCATGAAGATGATATCGATATGTACGGAAAATACAAAGCTAAGATCGATTATAATTTATTAAAAAGTAATTCAAATAAAAAATCAAAGGTTATATTAACAACTGCTATAAACCCAACGCCTGCAGGTGAAGGTAAAACAACTACAACAATTGGTGTTGCAGATGCACTTTCTAGGCTTGGAAAAAATACATTAGTTGCGTTAAGAGAACCTTCTTTAGGTCCTGTATTTGGTATAAAAGGCGGAGCCGCAGGTGGTGGATATGCTCAAGTTATACCTATGGAAGATATAAATCTTCATTTTACAGGAGATTTACACGCTATTGGAGCTGCCAACAACTTACTAGCAGCTATGCTAGATAACCATATACACCAAGGAAATACATTAAATATTGATGTTAGAAGCATAACTTGGAGAAGATGCGTTGATATGAATGATAGGCAACTAAGAAATATTGTTGATGGATTAGGTTCTAGAGTTGATGGCGTTACTAGACAAGATGGTTTTGACATAACTGTTGCATCAGAAGTCATGGCAGTCTTCTGCCTTGCAAATGATATATCAGACTTAAAAGAAAAATTAGGAAAAATAATAGTTGCATATAACTATGATGGAGATCCTGTAACTGCATCAGACTTAAAAGCTAACGGTGCTATGGCTGCTTTATTAAAAGATGCTTTAAAACCCAATTTAGTTCAAACACTAGAAGGAACGCCAGCCTTCATACATGGTGGCCCTTTTGCAAATATTGCACATGGATGTAACTCTGTTATAGCTACTAAGATGGCTATGCATTTTGCTGATTATGTAGTTACTGAAGGTGGTTTTGGTGCAGACCTTGGTGCAGAAAAATTCTTAGATATAAAATGTAGAGTGTCGGGTATAGAGCCTTCTGCTGTTATAATTGTTGCTACTGTAAGAGCGTTAAAATATAATGGTGGAATTTCTAAAAATGATTTAAATAATGAAAATTTAGAAGCTTTAGAGGCAGGTCTACCAAACTTATTAAAGCATGTTGAAAACATAACCCAAGTATTTAATTTACCAGCAGTAGTTGCTATAAATGAATTCCCTACTGATACTCAAGCTGAAATTAACCTAATAAAAGAAAAGTGTAAAGAATTAGGTGTAAATGTTGCTGTATCTCAGGTTTGGTCTAAAGGTGGAGAAGGTGGAATAGAATTAGCTACTGAGGTACTAAGACTTATAAATGAGAAAGAAAGTAACTTCCAACTTTGCTATGAAGATGAGTTAAGCATAGAAGAAAAAATAAATTCAATAGCTACTAAAATTTATGGAGCTGACGGTGTAGATTTCACTCCTCAAGCAAGAAAAGAATTAGATAAACTAGAATCTTTAGGTTTTGGAAATATGCCTATATGTATGGCTAAAACTCAGTACTCTTTAACTGATGATGCTACTAAGTTAGGAAGACCTAGTGGATTTAAAATTACGGTTAGACAACTAAATGTTTCAGCCGGTGCAGGCTTTATCGTTGCTCTTACTGGTAACATAATGAAAATGCCTGGACTTCCAAAAACTCCTGCTGCTGAAAAAATAGATATTGATGAAAACGGAATAATTTCAGGATTATTCTAATATAAAAAACTCCAAGCTAGAATCTCTAACTTGGAGTTTTTCTTTTATTAAATGTTTAAACTTTTTTATTTGCTGATTATTTTATCACTAATGAGTGATGAATACAAATTTAAGCATAAATAGTATTGATAATACTATTAAATATATATTCACTTCTTTTGATTTCCCTGTTGCTAATTTTAATACTGTAAATGATATTATACCAAATATAATTCCATCAGCTATACTATATGCAAACGGCATCATCGCTAATGTTAAGAATGCTGGTATTGCATTTGTAAAATCATTGAAGTCTATTTCTTTTAATGAGCTCGCCATCATAACTCCAACTATTATAAGTACCGGCGATGTAGCTTGAGTTGGTACTGCTATAAATAATGGAGCAAATAATAATGATAATAAGAATAATATTCCTGTCGTAACTGCTGTTAATCCAGTTCTACCACCTTCTCCTATACCTGCCGCACTTTCAACATATGATGTTACTGTTGAAGTTCCAAGCATTGCTCCTACAGTCGTAGCTATTGCATCGGCAAATAATGCTTGCTTTGCTCTTGGAAGCTTTCCATCTTTATCTAATAAATTACCTTTAGATGCAACTCCTACTAAACATCCTACAGTATCAAATAAGTCTACAAATAAGAATGTTACTACTATAACTAGCATTTGTAAACTGAATATTTCATTAGTTGGTACACTGAATGCTTGTAAAAATAACGGCTTAACTGATGGTACATTTGTTGATATAACTCCTTGAGGTAAATCTACAAGCCCTAAAAGCATACCTATCGCTGATATTATTAACATTGCTATAAGAAACGCACCTTTTATATTTTTTGCTATTAATATACTAGCTAATACTATTCCTACTATCGTTAATATAACTAAAGGATCTCTCATATTACCTAATGCCAGTATTGTAGAACCAGTTACTACTACACCTGCATTTGCTAACCCTATAAACGCTATAAAAAGTCCTATTCCAGCTGTAACTGCATGCTTTAAAACTGGCGGTATGCAATCTATAATTTTTTCTCTAACATTTGTAGCCGTAAGTATTATAAATATAATTCCTTCTATTAAAACCGCACATAATGCAAATTGCCATGTATGACCCATTCCTAATACAACTGTATATGCAAAGAATGCATTAAGGCCCATCCCCGGCGCTAAAGCGATTGGATAATTAGCTAAAAGTCCCATAGCTAAACATCCTATAAATGCAGCTATTGCAGTTGCCGCAAATATTGCATTTCTATCCATTCCTGTTTCTCCAAGAATATTAACATTAACAACCAATATATAAGCCATAGTCATGAATGTTGTTATACCTGCTATAATTTCCGTTTTAACATTTGTGTTATGTTCTGATAACTTAAAAACCTTATCTAGTAAACCTTGGTTACTCGTTTGAGTAGCTTGCATATTCAACCTCCATATTTTTTATTATTTTATCATATTATAATTCGAATATTAGCTAACTTTACACTAGTAATTATATTATATAGTACACTTTTTTGCAACATTTTTTATACTTTTTAAATTTTTTATTAAAAATAGTTCGTGTTTTTAATAAAAATAAAAAAACTAGATTAAATTTAAAGTAAAATTTAATCTAGTTTTAATTATATACATGTCTATTTTATAATTTATAATGTAGATTCATACTCTTCTTTTGTTGAAGGTACTGATATTTCTCCATTTTTAACTTTTTCTTTCATTTCATTTACGAAATCTAAAACATCTGCTGGTACTAATTTTTTAGTAGACTCCGGTATACCAACTCCATCTTCTTTAAGTCCATATATTTTCTCTTGTCCACCTTTTAACTTACCATTGACTAATTCTTTTACCGTATCATATACACCAATATTAACCTTTTTTAGAGCTGAAGTTAAAACATTTTTTGGAGCTAAGTTGCTTTGATCTTTATCAACACCTATAGCATATTTATTGTTTTCTTTAGCTGATTCAATTGCACCTAATCCTGTTCCACCTGCAGCAGATAATATTATATCTATGTCATTTCCATACATTTGGTTAGCTATAGATTTGCCTTTAGCTGCATCAGAAAATGTGCCTGCATATTGAACATTAACATTAGCATCTTTATTAGCTGTTTTCACACCATATTTAAATCCATATTCGAATCTAGATATAACGCTATTTTCCATACCACCTATAAATCCAATTTTATTAGTATTTGTTGTTTTTCCTGCTATAACTCCAGCTAAAAATGTAGCTTCATTTTCTTTAAATAATATAGGTGTTACATTTTCGGGTATTTTATCATACGTCTCATCTATTATTGCAAATTGTTGTTCTGGATAATTCTTTGCTTGTGTTTCGATATCATCTTTCATAGTATTACCAACACCTATTACTAAATCCATATCTTCATCAACAAGACTTTCTATATTTGAAATATACTCTGATGCTTGCTTAGATTCTATAACTTTTATTTCAATATTAAAATCTTTTTGTGCTTGTTGAAGACCTTCCCATGCACTTTGATTGAAGGATTCATCATTTATTCCACCTGTATCCGCTACCATACCTACTTTTATAACATCATCTGATGATCCATTTGAAGATTTTGATCCACATCCAACTAACATAGATGCAGATAACATTACTGCTGTACCTAATGAAAATATTTTTTTAAATTTCATGTTATTCCTCCTAAATGTCTTTACCTTTTGTTGTCTAAATTTTTATATTATGTTTAATAAACATTAACTACAATTAATTTGAAATAAAAAAGAATCTATTATAATAAAATTAATTATTATAATAAATCCCCCTTATTTTATATTATTCCCACTCTATTGTTCCTGGTGGTTTTGAAGTTATATCATAAACTACTCTATTTGCTCCATCAACTTCATTTACAATTCTGTTTGATATTTTTTCTAAAACATCATACGGCATCTTATACCAGTCAGAAGTCATTCCATCAGAAGATGTAACTGCTCTTAAACCTACTAAGTAAGCATATGTTCTTTCATCTCCCATAACTCCAACAGTTTTTACATCTGGCAATGTCGCAAATGCTTGCCATATTTCTTTATATAATCCAGCTTTTTTAAGTTCATCCATATATATAGCATCAGCTTCTCTTAATATGTCACATCTTTCTTTAGTAACTTCTCCTATAACCCTTATACCTAATCCTGGTCCTGGGAATGGATGCCTAAATATTAAACCTTCTTCTATACCTAACTCTAACCCTATTTTTCTTACTTCATCTTTAAATAATTCTCTTAGTGGCTCAACTATTTGGAATTCTATATCTTCAGGTATTCCACCAACATTATGGTGAGATTTTATAGTAGCTGCTTCTCCATGCCCACTTTCTACTATATCTGGATATATAGTTCCTTGAACTAAAAAGTCCATTTTTCCTAATTTAGCTGATTCTTCTTCAAATACTCTTATGAATTCTTCACCTATTATTTTTCTCTTAGATTCTGGCTCTGTTACTCCCTTTAATTTACCTAAGAATCTATCTTCACAATTAACTCTAATTAAGTTCATATCAAACTTATCTCTGAATATTCTTTCTACATCGTCACCTTCATTTTTTCTAAGTAAACCATGATCAACAAATACACAAGTTAAGTTATCTCCTATAGCTCTGTGTACAAGTACAGCAGCAACAGATGAATCCACTCCACCACTTAATGCACATAGTACTTTTTTGTCACCTATTATAGCTTTTAATTCATTTATCTTATCTTCTATAAATGTATCTGTAGTCCAGTCTCCACTTACACCACAAACATTATATAAGAAGTTAGTAAGAACTTTATCTCCTTCTAAACAATGTTCAACTTCTGGATGGAACTGTACTCCATACAATTTTTTCTCTGTATTTTCCATAGCAGCAACTGGACAATCTTTAGTATGAGCTACTATTTTAAATCCATCTGGAACTCTATCTATTAAATCTGTATGACTCATCCATACAATATTTGTTGACATACCTTCAAATATAGTAGATTCTTCATATTTTATTTCAGTTCTACCATATTCTTTTTCATTAGCATTACCTTTTCTTACATTTCCACCCAATACATGAGACATTATTTGTACTCCGTAGCAAATACCTAGTATTGGTACTCCTATATCAAATATCTCTTTTGATATCGTAGGAGAGTTATCTAAATATGCACTATTAGGTCCACCTGTAAATATTATCCCTTTCGGATTCTTCGATTTTATTGTTTCTATATCTGTAGTATAAGGTATTATTTCACAGTATACATTATTCTCTCTTACTCTTCTTGCTATTAATTGATTATATTGTCCCCCAAAATCAACTACAAGTACTAATTCATGCTTCTTCATATTGTCTACATATCTCCTTGTGAACTATAGTTTGGCGCTTCTTTGCTTATTGTTATGTCATGTGGATGACTTTCTTTTAATGATGCTGCTGTTATTTTTACAAATTGAGCTTTTTCTTGTAATGCAGTTATCGTTTGCGCTCCACAGTATCCTAGTCCAGATCTTATACCACCTAACATTTGGAATATTATATCTTCAGCTCTACCCTTATATGGAACCATTCCTTCAACACCTTCTGGAACTAATTTCTTAGCATCGCTTTGGAAATATCTATCTTTAGAACCCTTCTCCATAGCTGCTATAGATCCCATTCCTCTATATGTTTTATATGATCTACCTTTGTAAAGAACTGTTTCACCCGGACTTTCTTCTGTTCCAGCAAACATTGATCCCATCATACAAACTGATGCTCCACCTGCTAATGCTTTTACAATATCTCCTGAGTACTTTATACCACCATCAGCAATTATAGGTACGTTATACTTTGCTGCAACCTGAGCACAATCCATAACTGCTGTTAATTGAGGAACCCCAATTCCTGCAACAACTCTTGTTGTACATATAGAACCAGGACCAATACCTACCTTTACACAGTCCGCTCCTGCTTTTATTAAATCTTCTGTAGCTTGAGCTGTAGCAACATTTCCTGCTATTACTTGAAGTTCTGGATATACTTCTTTTATTCTTGTAACAGCATTTATAACTCCTTTAGAATGTCCATGAGCACTATCTAAAACAACTACATCAACATTAGCTTTCACTAAAGCTGACACTCTTTCTATAAGGTCTGATCCTATTCCTACTGCTGCTCCACATAAAAGTCTTCCATGTGAATCTTTTGCTGAGTTTGGATATTGAATTTTCTTTTCTATATCCTTTATAGTTATTAAACCTTTTAAGTAACCTTCATCATCTACTATAGGTAGTTTTTCAATTTTATGTTTCTTTAGTATAGCTTGAGCTTCTACTAAATCAATTCCTTCTCTTGCAGTAACTAAATTTTCTTTAGTCATAGCATCTTCGATGCGTCTAGTCATATCATCTTCAAATTTTATATCTCTATTAGTTATTATCCCAATTAACTTATTATATTCATCTACTATTGGAACTCCTGATATCTTATATCTACCCATTATATCATCTGCATCTTTTATTGTATGATCTTTTGATAAATAGAAAGGATCTACTATAACACCACTTTCACTTCTTTTAACTTTGTCAACTTCTAACGCTTGTTCTTCTATCGTCATATTTTTATGGATTATTCCTATACCACCTTGTCTAGCCATTGATATAGCCATTTTTGACTCTGTAACTGTATCCATACCTGCACTCATTAAAGGTATGTTAAGTTTTATTTTATTAGTTAGATATGTTTCTGTCTTAACATTTTGTGGCAATACCTCTGATTTTTGTGGTATCAGTAAAACATCATCAAACGTTAAACCTTCTTTTATTATAGTTGCCATAGTTTTTCTCCTTTCATTATTTACCTTATCGAATTTTTTATTATATATTTGTATTTTTGTTCGTATTAAAAAAGTATAAATAAAAAAACCTGTATAATAACTTCAAATTTTTACTTAGAAGTGAAATTACTATACAGGCTTTCAAAGTATCCATTTATAGCTAACATATAGGGATTCATTTATCAGCCTACATATTTACTTTACTTTGATACTTTGCTAATAATAATTTCACTCATAGTCAAGATATTTACGGTATCTCGGTAGAAACTCCCAAACCTTATTTTCGGGTATATACGAGTGACGTTTAATTTCAATTTTATTTCTTTAGGTGTATATAAATTTATCAAAATTTATTCCTTATGTCAACAATTTAGAATTAATTTTCTGTTTTATTATACAGTTTATTTCAAAATATACTTCATTTATGCTTATATCATATCGTTTTGCTATAGATTTACATTCTTCATACTCAGGAGTAGCTTTAATTAGTTTATTATTATAGTATCCTAACTTTACAGTAACTTCACCATATTTTGTATGTATTTTTTGAAAAGATCTATTTAGTTCCTCTCTACTATACTTATTATACCTTACCCCAAAACTGCTAGTTTGTATAAGTATAATTTCTATAAATCTATTTAAGTCTTGCTCTTTGCACAATACACATAATTTAGTTGCTGGTCTATTTTTTTTCATATATATACTTTCTGTATATATATCTAATACACCCTCATCTAATAATTTCTCATATAAATAAGAGTATACTTCCGGAGACATATCATCAATATTACAAATTATTTCATATATAAATTTTTGTTTTTTTTTATACCTAATACACTTCTCAACATATTAGGTATCTCAAATGTCTTATGACCTATCCCATATCCTATTTGTTTTGGTTCAAATTCTAATACATCAACAAATTCATCACATAATGTTTTTATTATTGCAGCTCCTGTCGGAGTTGTACACTCTCCTTTTACAGAATTTAACTTTATAGGAACTCCTTTTAATATTTCTAAAGTGGCAGGTGCTGGTATAGGCATAACACCATGATCGCATTTCACAAGTCCCGAACCTACTGGAACATGTGTTGAATATATTTTATCCACGCATAGTAAATCTATAAGTATACATGCTCCTACAATATCTACAATAGAATCTATTGCTCCGACTTCATGAAAATGAATTTTATCTATAGTAGTACCATGAACATTAGCTTCAGCCTCACCGATTGTCATAAATACTTTTTTAGCCATACTTTTTACATTTTCATTTAAATAACTTTGATCAATTATATTATATATATCTACTAAATGTCTATGAACGTTTTGCTCTTTTATTATTACATCTACATTTGTCCCTTTTATTCCATTTTCAATCTTAGATATTATTTTTATTTCAAATTCGTTATTTAAATTCAACTTACTCAGTTCTTCTAAAAATATTTCCTTCGAAACTCCTAAGTTTAAAAGAGTTGCTAAAGTCATATCCCCTGATATTCCATTTACAATATCAAAATAAATTATCCTTTGATCCATATCTTACCCCCATTAACCTACTTTAGCTTATTAATCATTGAAGCTAGATAACCTGCTCCAAATCCATTATCTATATTAACAACTGATATCCCAGATGCACAACTGTTTAACATTGTTAAAAGCGATGATAATCCTCCAAAATTAGCTCCATATCCTACAGATGTTGGTACAGCTATTATCGGTACATCTACAAGTCCTCCTACAACACTCGGCAATGCTCCCTCCATACCTGCAACAGCTATTATTACCCTCGCACTTTCAATTATATGCTTTTTACTTAATAACCTATGTATTCCTGCAACTCCTACATCATATATTCTCTCTACAGTATTACCTAAAAATTTAGCTGTATAATAAGCTTCATCTGCTACTGGTATATCTGATGTTCCTCCTGTAATCACAACAATCTTGCCCTTCCCGTTATTTTCTATATCATGATTTTGTATTTTTAAAATTTTCGAAATATCTTCATATTCTGCATTAGGGTAAATTTGTTTTACTTTGTTATAAGTTTCTTTTCTACACCTTGTACCAAGTATATTACTGTTTTTTTGTGTCATTCTTTCTATTATCCCAATAATTTGATCATCATTTTTTCCTTCACAATAAATAACTTCAGGATACCCTGTCCTTATTTTTCTATGATGGTCTATATTAGCGTACCCTATATCCTCATATGGTAAATCTTTAAGGGACTTTAAGGCTTCATCAATATTAACCGAACCATTTTTAACCCCACTTAATAATTCTCTTATATCCATATTATACTCCCCTTAATTTATATTTTAATTTACACTATGTATTAATTATAACTTATCAACTTATGTGTTTTCCATTATTATCCTTATAAAATGCAATAAAAAACGTCATGAAGACATTAAATTTAATATCTTCATGACGTTTTTATTTAAACTTTAATTACATCATCCCTGGCATTCCGCCACCCATTGGAGGTTGTTCTTCTCCTGGTATATCAGCAACAGCAGCCTCTGTTGTTAAAAATACTCCTGCTATAGATGCTGCATTTTGTAAAGCACTTCTAGTAACCTTAGTTGGGTCAACTATACCTGCTTCTATCATATTTACATATTGTTCATTTAGTGCATCAAAACCAACTTCAGGTTCAGAAGTCATTACATTCTGTATTATAACTGCACCTTCAAGTCCTGCATTAATTGCAATTTGTCTTAATGGCTCTTCTAGTGCCCTTCTTACTATTTGAGCACCTATTTTAGCTTCACCATCTAAGTTTTCTATTAGTTTTTCCACAACTGGTATTACGCTTACCAATGCAGTACCTCCACCAGCTACCATACCTTCTTCAACACCAGCTCTAGTTGCATTTAGTGCATCTTCTATTCTTAGCTTTTTCTCTTTCATTTCAACTTCTGTTGTAGCCCCAACTTTAACTACAGCTACTCCACCAGAAAGTTTAGCTAATCTTTCCATTAATTTCTCTTTATCAAATTCAGAAGTAGTTTCTGATATTTGATGTTTTATTTGACTAACTCTATTTTCTATATCTACTTTTTCTCCAACTCCACCTACTATTGTAGTAGTTTCCTTATTAACTTTAACAGAAGATGCTCTACCTAATAATGATAAATCCGCTTCTTTTAATTCATATCCTAATTCTTCAGATATTACTGTTCCTCCAGTAAGTATAGCTATATCTTCTAACATTTGTTTTCTTCTATCTCCAAACCCTGGAGCTTTAACTGCAACAACTTCAAATGTTCCTCTTAATTTGTTAACTACTAATGTAGATAATGCTTCACCTTCAACATCTTCAGCTATTATTAATAACTTTCTACCTTGTTGAACTATTTGCTCAAGAACTGGTAATATTTCTTGTATATTAGATATTTTCTTGTCTGTTATTAATATGTATGGGTCATTTAATACTGCTTCCATCTTATCTACATCTGTTACCATATACGCAGACACAAATCCTCTATCAAATTGCATACCTTCAACTGTATCTAATTCAGTATGCATAGTTTTAGATTCTTCAACAGTTATAACACCATCTCTTCCTACTATTTCCATAGCTTCAGCTATTAATTTCCCAACCTCTTCATCTCCTGCCGATATAGAAGCTATTTGAGATATAGACTCTTTTGTTTCTATAGTTCTTGATTGAGATTTTAATTCTTCAACTGCAACTTCAACAGCTTTTTGTATACCTTTTCTTATAAGTATTGGATTAGCTCCTGCAGTTACATTTTTTAAACCTTCTCTTATAATAGCTTGAGCTAAAACTGTAGCAGTAGTAGTACCATCTCCTGCTACATCATTAGTTTTTATAGCAACTTCTTTAACAAGTTGAGCTCCCATATTTTCAAATCTATCTTCTAACTCTATTTCCTTAGCTATAGTAACACCATCATTTGTTATTAATGGTGCACCAAATTTTTTATCTAGTATTACATTTCTTCCCTTTGGTCCTAATGTAACTTTAACAGTATCTGCTAACTTATTCACACCAGTTTCTAAAGCTTTTCTTGTATCTTGAGCAAATTTAATTTCTTTAGCCATCTTAACCCCTCCTAATTAATTATTCTACAACAGCAAGTATTTCGCTTTGTCTTAATATTGTATATTCTTGTCCATCTAATTTAACTTCAGTTCCAGAATATTTTTGGAATATAACCTTATCTCCAACTTTTAATTCCATAGTTATCTCTTTTCCATCAACAATTCCTCCTGGACCAACTTCAACAACTTCTGCTATTTGAGGCTGTTCTTTAGCAGCTCCAGGTAAAACTATTCCACTTGCAGTTTTTTCTTCTGCTTCAACTTTTTTAATTACAACTCTGTCAGCTAATGGTCTTATTTTCATTGTTTATACCTCCTAATGAATTTTTATATGTAGATTGAAATATTAATTAACTTATATTTTATCACTCTTTAATTAAGAGTGCTAACAATTATTATGATATACCAATCACATATATTTTTCAACTCTTTTTAAGTATTTTAAAACGCCCATTTTAGACATAATTCCCCCTTTAAAATGCATTAATGTTAGAATATTATAATATTGGAGAAAACAATCTAGCTATAGATTCTTTAGACTTTTTAACTATACTTCTATTTTTAAATTCATCTATATTTATTTCTTCACTGTTTTTCATATCCTCAAAGAAGTCATCCTTCATTAATTTAATAACAGTTTGATCATATATAAATGCATTTATCTCAAAATTTAACATGAAACTTCTTAGATCCATATTAGCAGAACCTGTAGATGCTATAATATCATCTATAATAATGACTTTCGAATGAATGAATCCTTTATTATATAAATATACTTTTCCTCCAGATTTCAGGATGTCATCAAAGTATGAATAAGAAGCTGTATTAACTATTTTATGATCTACTATTTTAGGGAATATAATTCTAACATCTACTCCACTTAATGCAGCGCTCTTTAAAGCTCTTAATATACTTTCATCTGGTATAAAATATGGTGTTTCAATGTATATGCTTTTTTTAGCTTGGCATATACCTAAAAAATATGCATAGTGTATAGCCTCCCAATCACTATCTGGACCACTTGCTACAACTTGTATCATAGAATTTCCACATTCACTTAACTTAGGAAAATATTCTTTATCTAATAAAACTTCTTTTGTATTGTAATACCAATCAATTAAAAATGTCATTTGCAACATATATACAGATGTTCCTTCTATTCTAATATGAGTATCTCTCCAATATCCAAACTTTTTGTTTTTACCCATATATTCATCGCCTATGTTTACTCCTCCTGTATATCCTATTTTCCCATCTATAACAGCTATCTTCCTATGGTTCCTATAATTTAATTTACCTCCTATAATAGGAAACTTAGTAGGTAAAAATGGTACAATCTCTATACCATAAGACTTCATCTCATTAAAAAATTTTCTATGAAACCAAAATCTCCAACACCCTACATCATCATATAAAATTCTAACTTTAACATTTTCTTTAGCTTTTTTTATTAATAGTTGTTTTATTTTTTGACCTATTTCACTATCTTTTATAATAAAGTATTCTAAATGTATATGATTATTAGCTTTACTTATATCATCCAAAAGATTTTTAAACTTTTCATTTCCATCTATAAATATATCTACTTTATTGTTTGTAGTGAAAGGAAACATACCTGTATTTAGTAATAAACTTATTATTTTTAGACGTGCGTTGTCCTCTTCATTATCTTTTAAGAATTTGCTTATGCTAATGGTATCTTGTTCTAACTCTATTAATTTATTTATTTCTTCTATATTTTTAAATAGTTTCTCTTCCTTCATATTACTAGCTAACTCTTGGGTTTTAAATATCTTTATTTTCCTTAAATTTCTTCCAAAAACAGCGTAAATAATTAAACCTATCCCTGGTAGTAAAATAAATATCAATAGCCAAGTTACAGTTTTAGAAGGGTCTCTATTTTCAAGTAATATTGTCATTGATATTATGGTCCCTGATATATAGGATAAAATTAAAAATCCTAATATTAAACCTTGTACAATATCCATATTCCCTCCCTATTAGACTATCTACCTATACCCAACTCTCTAGCATAGTAGAATAGATATTGTTGTGCGAACCCAGCTAAATCTCCAAACTTATCAATAGCATATGCTCTTATTTTTGGTAAACTCATATCTTCTGTAACATAAAATTCTTGCATTACTCTTTTTACCCAAACATCAACAGGGAATGTATCATATTTTCTCATCCCAAATAATGCTATACAATCACCGACTTTAGGTCCTACACCATTAAATTTCAATAACTCTTTTAAACATTCATCCGTACTTAATTTAGTATATTCACCCACATTATCATTGTCCTCAACAACTCTTTGAGTTGTGCTTTTTATATACTTATCTCTAAATCCAGTTTGACAGGCTCTTATTTCTTCTTGCGATGCCTTATTTAATTGTTCAGGAGTTGGAAACGAGTAATATTTTTTTCCATTATACTCCCCTATATACTCTCCAAATCTCTCTGATAAATTTTCTATTGCTCTTTGAATCATTGGTATTCTATTATTTGACGAAATTATAAATGATATAAGCATTTCCCATCCATCTTGCTGAAGTATCCTTATTCCCCATCCAAAATCACTTGCTTTATCTAAATATTCATCCATACTTCTCAATGTGTTTTTTATCTCTGTATAATTTCTTTCTAAATCAAAGTAATTAAACCAAATGTTATTAAAGTCCTCTAAATTAGTATTATTTAAATAAACAATATTTCCTTCTCTTTTTACATTTAATATTTTTCCTTTTGCTACACCTGTATAAGAATCATCATCTTGTCTATGCCATCTAAAACATTGACCACATTCAAATATATGCTTAGGATCAAAATCTGTGATTCCTTCTAATACAACTGAGTTTTCTTTTTCATATACATTCATTATTTTTTCTCCTTATTTGTTATTTTTACGTTTGTTTATAGACTTAATTTACCCATTATGCAATTAATTTAAATAATCTTTTTATCATATACAAACTTAGTTCTAAAAATCTAGAGTAGAATTAATTAAAATTTTTTGATAAAATACACTAGACATTAATCAGTAGAAGGTGAACTTATATGAACGATAGAGGTATTTTTATTGCTATAGAGGGTCCTATTGGAGTAGGTAAAACTACTCTTGCAACAATCCTTAATGAACACTTCAATTATACTCTTTTAAGAGAAATAGTTGAAGAAAATCCTTTTTTATCAAAGTTTTATACAGATATAAAAGGTTATGCTTTACAAACAGAAGCATTCTTTTTATTTAATAGAGTAAAACAATTAGAAGACACAGAAAAAGAGCTTTTAAGCAACCATATTGGTGTTGTAAGTGATTATCATATAATAAAAAATCTTATATTTGCAGGTTTAACACTTGATAAAATGCAATTTCATAGATATAAACAAGTGTACAATACTTTTGTTAATGATTTACCTCAACCAGATATAATCGTATACTTGAATTCTGATACAGATGTGTTGATGAAAAGAATTGCTATGAGAGATAGAAGTTTTGAAAGACAAATGGATAGAAATTATATCGATGAGTTAAGATCTGAGTATAAATATTATTTTAACCCCCTATCTATAAAACATAATTTTATGGGAAAAGAACCTATAATCATAGAAATAGATAATTCTAATTTAGATTTCTTAAATAATGAGAAAGACAGAAATTTCATAATAGACAAAGTAACAAAAGCAATGACAACTTTAGGAGGACAGCAACATGTTTAAATTAATAAACCAAAGTAATACTCCCGCTAGTAGAGATAAGTTTATAACTGTAGCAGGAAATGTAGGTGCTGGAAAATCAACTTTAACAAAATTAGTGGGAGAAAAACTAGGTTTTGAAACTCACTTTGAAAAAGTTGATGGTAATCCATACTTAGAAGATTTTTACCAGAATCAAGAGGAGTGGGGGTTTCATCTTCAACTTTATTTCTTAGCTCAGAGGTTTAAACAACAAAAAGAGATTCATACTAACGGACTAAATAATATACAAGATAGAAGTATATACGAAGATGTTGAAATATTTGCTAGAAACTTATATGATAATAAAAAAATGACTAAAAGAGACTATATAACTTACAGGGACTTATTCAATGATATGGTTCCATATCTAAAAAAGCCTGATTTAATGATCTACTTAGACGGTTCTTTAGATACTATAATAGATAGAATAAATCTTAGAGGACGTGATATGGAAAAAGCTGTTGACTTAGAATATTGGTCAAATCTTCATAATAGATATGAAAAATGGATAGCTGAATACGATCAATCTCCTGTTTTATATGTAAATATAAATGAAGTTGATTTAATAAATAATCCAGAACATCTTGACATGCTATGCAGTAAAATAAAAGAAACATTAGGAATATAATTTTTAAATTACTTTTTATAAATAATTATATAAATAAAAAGATGCTTTTTAAGCATCTTTTTTATTTATATAATTATTTATCTGATTAATAAAGCGATTAATATTATTGCTGAAATAATTTGTAAAGTACCTACAGATACTGCATATATCGTAGCTGCTTTACCTTGTTGAATTAAATCTCTTATATTAACTCTTAGCCCAATAGCCGCTAATGCTATTATTTCAAGTTTATTACTTATATTCTTAGCTAATAGAGATACTTGAGGACTTATTATGTGTAAAGAGAATAAAGCACATGTTATAAAGAATCCTATTACATACCATGGTACTTTTATTTTTCCTCTCTCTATATCATCGACTTCTTCTTCTAAAATCTCCTTATTAGACTTATGTTTTAAATGTCCTAATGCAAATACAACTACTACTAAAAATATTATACGTACTATTTTGAATATCATAGACATATCTTTTACATGTTCACTTACCATTGCTCCACTTGCTACAACCTGACCTACAGATTGTAGTATTCCACCTATCATTCCAGATGTTTGCGTAATGTTATTTTTATATAAAAGTTGAGTTAAAAGAGGAAGTAAGAACATTAATACTATTCCAGTAACATTTACTATAGTTACAGCTATTCCTTTTTCTCTATCATCAGCATCAATTACAGGTGCTGTTGCAGCTATAGCAGATGAACCACAAACCGCATTACCACTTGCCATTAAATATGAAAAGTTTTTTGAAAAACCTAGTTTATTTCCTATATATATAACTCCTATTAAGGTTATTGACATTTGTAAAATTATAAATAAAATTCCTGAAAATCCTATGTCTGAAATTGTACTAATACTTAATGTTGCTCCTAATAATACTATTGAATACGATAATAAATCAGTTTCAGAAAATTTATATCCTTTTTGAAATATATCTTGATTTAAAAATACATTCCCAACAAACATCCCTAGAAATATTGCTATAGATGCAGCTCCTAAATTAGAAACAAATTTTGCAAGAAACATACTTATCAAAGCTACTAATAATGAAACTATAAATCCTGGTAATATATCACTTATTGCTTTTGTAAATCCTTTATGTTCTCTTGACATATTATTAATCCTTTCTATTTATATTTGAATTTTACCTTCTTCGATAGTATATAATTATATTAACCATAAGTAAAATAAATATACTTAATATATACCATTGATTTTTCCTATGATTAGTGTATACTTATATGTGGTTATAATAGTCAATACTTTTATATAAACATAAAAATATTTAATACAGTAGGAGTTGTTAAATTTGTTTGAAGAATTAAAAACATTTATCGCTGTGGTAGATTTTAAAAATTTCACTAAGGCTGGAAATCATCTAAATCTATCTCAACCAACAGTAAGTACTCATATAAAAAATTTAGAAACTTTTTTTGGAACAACTTTAATAAATAGATCTGTTAAGCAGAAAAACATTTTCATAACTGAGAAAGGGTATATTTTATATAAGAGAGCTAAGGAAGTACTAAATTTAATGGATGTTACATATAAAGAAATTAGTAATAATTCCACTACAATTACAGGTACTTTAAAAATTGGGGCTAGTTCTACAATAGGAGATTATATTTTACCTAAATTTTTATCTATTTTTTCAGAGAAATATCCTGATATAAATGTAGAAATTTTCACAGAGAATACTTCTGCTGTATGTTCTGATATAAGAAACTTTATTTTAGATATCGGCTTAATAGAAGGTAATTTAAATGATTCTAACTTCAATAAAGGATATTTTTTAAAAGATAAATTAACCCTAGCATTACCTTTTGAATCCGATTTAACAGAAGATAACTTTTTATTCTCTAGCCTTCAAAATAAAAAATGGATTGTTAGAGAAAATGGGTCTGGTACTAGAGACTATCTAGATTTATTTTTAAGTAAATATAAAATACTACCTAAAAGTATCATGGTTGTAGGAAGTAACTATGCGGTTAAAGAATCCATAAAAAATAAATTAGGAATAAGCATAATTTCTAAGTTTATAGCTAACCCCGCAGTTGAAAATAATGAAATATCGACTATAACATTAGATAACACATTCACACGTAATTTTTCATATATTTTACCTAAAGATGTAAATGTTTCTGAAGCAGCCCATATTTTTTTAAGAGAATTAAAGTTATATTCAACAACATTAGAATAAATTATTAATAAAATAAAAACCTAATGATAGTAATATCATTAGGTTTTTATTTTATTAATAATTACATTCCTATTTCTTTAAATTCTCTACTTCCTGGTTTAACTAATTCTATCTTTCCTTCTTTACATAAAGGACACTTATCAGAATCATGTACCTCTATTTCAAGCTTTATAGCACTATATATAGGCATTCCTATATCTTTAGAAGTTCTGTTTGCTATACAAGCAACTCCAATAACTTCTCCACCTAATTTTTCTAATGCTTCTTTAGTTTCTATAGTTGATTTACCTGTTGTAACTACATCTTCAGCTATTATTATTTTAGCTCCTGGCTTAACTTCAAATCCTCTTCTTAATTCCATTACACCATCTTTTCTTTCAGTAAACACTGTTTCTTTGTTTAATTGTCTTCCTAATTCATAAGAAACTATTACTCCACCCATAGCTGGTCCAACTACTAAATCTATATCTAAATCTTTTATTTGCTCAACAACTGTACTTAAAACTTCTTCTGCGTACTTTGGAAATCTTAATACCTTTGCACACTGCACATATCTATTACTATGCTTTCCAGAAGATAATAAGAAATGACCTTCTAATAATGCATCACTTTTCTTTAATATTTCTACTACATCCACTTTATTTTCAACTATATTCATAATTCTTTCCTCCAATTTTTTATTGTCTATTTATTTTAATTTTTATAATATTCCTCTTATTTCGTCTAAATTTTTTATTCCTTCTCTTTCCATATAACTTTCTATTCCAGCTATTATATCAAGTCCTATCTTAGGATTAATAAAGTTTGCAGTTCCAACTTGTATGCATGTTGCTCCTGCCATAATAAACTCTATAGCATCTTGCCATGTTGTTATTCCACCCATTCCCATTACTGGTATATTTACAGCATTACAAACTTCATGAACCATTCTAAGCGCTATTGGCTTTATAGCAGGTCCAGATAATCCTGCATATACATTTTCAAAAACAGGCTTCCTTTTATTTATATCAATTGCCATTGCTTTAAAAGTATTTACTAAAGATATTCCATCAGCACCTTCTTCTTCACATACTTTAGCCATACCAACTATATCTTCCGCATTTGGCGATAATTTCACTACTAATGGTAAATCTGTAACCTTCCTTACTTCTCTTACTACTTCTCTTGCTACTTCATTTTTTATACCAAAAGCCATTCCTCCTGCTTTTACATTTGGGCAAGATATATTAAGCTCTATCATATCTATTGGTTGATCATTTAATAATTTAACGCCTTCTATGTAATCTTCTAATGTTCCGCCACCCACATTGGCAATTCTTACAAAATCTAAATTCTTAAAAAATTGTAATTCATTATCTATAAAACCTTGTACTCCTGGGTTTTCAAGTCCAACACTATTCATCATTCCTGATTGCGTTTCACAAACTCTCATACCTTCATTTCCAGATCTTTTATTTAATGTAAGTCCCTTGCTACTTACTCCACCTAGCTTTTGTATATCATAAATTTCGTTATATTCTTTTCCAAATCCAAAAGTTCCTGATGCCATAACTACTGGATTTTTAAAGTCTATATTTCCAAACTTAACATTTAAATTAGCCATTAGAAAATCACGTCCTCTCCCCAAAATACTGGTCCATCTTTACAAGTCTTTTTATTTCCAAATTGAGTTTTACAAGTACAAACTAAACAAGCTCCTACTCCACATGCCATATGATTTTCTAAAGATACCATTATCTTTGTGTTTGTTCCTTGTGTCATATCAACTATTTTTTCCATCATCGGTGTTGGTCCACAAGTTAATATATAGTCATATTTTTCTACATCTAATATATCTGTTACAAAAGTATTACCTGTAGCTATATGTACTTCTTTGCATAATTCTTTATACTTATCTATTAGTACTCCTTCTTTTCTAAATCCAAGGTAAGCATCACAGTTTTCTATATTTTTAGCAACTAAATATAATGGGGCTACTCCGATTCCGCCTCCTACTAGAGCTACCTTTCCTTCAACCTTTCTATAACCATTCCCATATGGACCCTCTAACTTTATAGTATCTCCTTCTCTTAACCTACTTAAAATTTCAGTACCCTCTCCAAATACCTTATATAAGAAACTTATACTATTATCATCTATATCATGTATACTTATTGGTCTTGATAAAAGTGGATATGTGTCCCAAGCTCTTAGCATATAGAATTGACCCATTTCTCCTTTAAAGTTGCCTTCCACTCTCATTAGATACATATCTTCCCCTACATATCTATTTTCTAGAACTTTATACATTACATATCCCCCTCTACTTTGTAAGCTATTTTACCATCTCTTATTGTCATAATTACTTTGCCTATAATCTTTTGATTATTGAAAGGATTGTTTTTACCTTTAGATACGAACTTAGATGTATCTATTACATCTTCTTCATTTTCATCTATTAAAACTAAATCTGCTTTTAATCCTTCTTCTATTAATCCTTGATTTAATCCAAGAAGTTTTGCAGGATTAGCACTCATCATCTCACTTAATTTATTTAAAGATATTTCATTTTCTTTAAATACCTTATTAACCATTGCAAATGCTACTTCTATATTAGATATCCCTGGAGAACCTGCTTTTTTGTCATCTTCAGTGTGAGGCGCATGGTCTGTTCCTATCATATCTATATATCCATCTTTAATTCCCTCTATTAAAGATTTCATATCTTCTTCCTTAGCAAATGCTGGATTTACTTTATAATCTAATCCATAACCATATATATGGTGTGGACCAACTTCACAAGTAAACTTATATCCTTCATTCTTATATTTTTTAATTTCATTTAAAGTATCTTCTAAACTTATATGGCATATATGTAAGTTTCCGCCAACTTCCTTTAGCATCTTTAAGTCTCTTTGTACTATTTCATACTCTGGTTGACAATGAGTTAATACTTTAAAGTCCAATTGAGATGATAATCTTAAAGTTTCTTTCATAATTTCTTCATTAAATAATGTATATCCATCATCTGAGAATAAATCTGTATACTTTCTCATTGATGCTATATCTATCATTTCTTGACCATCTAAATCTTTAGTTATTGCGCATACTTGCTTTATTTCGCATAAATCTAATTCTTTTGCTTTATTAAGTATATATTCCATGACCTCTTTATTATCACAAACCGGCTTTGTATTTGCCATTGGACAAAGTACTGTAAATCCACCTTTTAAAGCAGCCATTTGACCTGTTTCTAAGTCTTCTTTATGTGTCAGCCCCGGGTCTCTTAAGTGTGTATGTAAGTCTATAAAAGAAGGCATTAATACGTACCCATTTCCATCTACTATATTTACACTCTCATTTTTTATTTCTATTTTTTGATCTATTTTTGAAATTACTCCATTCGATACAAGTAAATCCGCCTTAAAGTCTTTTTTAACATCTACAATTCTAACATTTCTAAATAATATGTTACTCATTTGTGCTCACCTCTAAATTCAATTTTAAAAGTTTTGTTATCAAAGCCATTCTTACAAACATCCCAAACTTAGCTTGCTTAAAATAAACTGCTCTTTCATCAGTATCTACATCAGTATCTATCTCATTTACTCTTGGTAATGGATGCATAACTAACATATCTTCTTTAGCATTACTAAGTTTTGGTACATTTAGTATGTAATAATCTTTTAATCTTTCATACTCAGCTTTATCTTCAAATCTTTCTTGTTGAACTCTGGTCATATACAGTACGTCTAATCTATCAATAACTTCATCTAAGCTATTAGTTTCATAGTATTCATGTCCTTTTATAGCATCTTTTATATAATCAGGCATCTTAAGTTCATTAGGTGCTATAAATACAAATTTTGTATTTTTGTATCTAGCCATTGCTTTAACTAAAGAATGTACTGTTCTTCCATTTTTTAAGTCTCCGCATATACCAATTGTGTGATTTTCTAAATTTCCTTTAAGTGACTTTATTGTAAGTAAATCGGTAAGTGTTTGAGTTGGATGTTGATTTCCTCCATCTCCCGCGTTTATAAAAGGTACTTCAGTATATTTTATAGCTTCATTTGCTGCTCCAAATTGAGGATGCCTCATAACTATTAAATCAACATAGTTTGATACAGTTTTCATTGTATCTCCTAGAGATTCTCCTTTTGATACTGATGATGAATTTGGTTCAGAAAAACCTATTACTTGACCACCTAATCTTTTCATCGCTGCTTCAAAGCTTAATCTTGTTCTTGTTGATGGCTCATAAAACAATGTAGCCATTAATTTACCTTCACATATACGGGAATAATTTGACGGATTATCAATTATTTTTTGAGATAATTCTAATATTTCATCTATTTCCTCAACAGAAAAGTCTTCTGGTTGGATTAAATTCCTTGATTTTAACATTTTATTAGTTCCTCCTTTTTTAGCCTCTCTGGACTAAAATTAAAAGTATTTTATTCTTTAAGTAAGGTTATCATTTTTATAAATCTATGTCAATATGTTAACAGAATTTATTAAAAAAAAGGATGCTAACATTAAATTTTAGCATCCCTTTAATTTATTATTCTATTATAAAACTCTCTTCGCAGTTATAAATCTATTCGTATAATAAGAAGAATTTATACTAGTTATCTTTACAGTTTCTCCTGGTTTAGGTGAATGTATCATATTTCCACCACCTATATATATACCAACGTGACTTACACTTCCACTTCCGAAAAATACTAAGTCTCCTGGTTGTAAATTAGCTTTACTTACAGTTGTCCCATATGTAGACTGAGCAGATGACGACCTAGGTATAGATATTCCTGCAGCATTCTTATATACATAAGAAGTTAATCCTGAACAGTCAAAGCTATTTGGACCTTCTGCACCCCATACGTATGGAGATCCTATCTTAGAGTACGCTAAGTTAACAACTGCTTGAGCTAATGATGTATTTGCAGCTGGAACATTTGTGTTACTTTGTTCTATTTTATTTGATGAACTACTATTTTGATTGCTTGATGTATTGTTTGTAGCATTATTCGTAGTGTTATTTGTAACATTGTTTGTAGTTTGAATATTTGAGTTAGAGTTTTGAGTTGTTGAAACTGTATTTATAGCTTGATCTTCAACAACAACTTCTTCTATTACAGGCGCTTCATCTGATACATAATTTGCATTTACATATCCTTCTTCTTCACCATTTTTTACTTTTATCCATTCATCTTGAACCTCAACTACTTGTAGTTCAGTTCCTTTAGTTAATTCTTCTATTATTTCAGAATCTGTATTTGATTCTTTTCTAAAATTAACTTTTTCTTCTGTAACAAAAGCTGAAGCAGATTCTACATCAACATATCTTGATGGAATCCATCCTTTTTCATCTCCTACAGAAACTTCAACCCAATCTCCTTGAGTAGCTAAAACTTTAAACTCATCTCCTGTATAAGCTACAAGCTTTACAGAACCTTCATTTCTTATTTTTACAGCAACTCCATCTTTAACAGTTGCTTTTTTATATGTAATTTCTTTATATTCATCTAAATCTATAGCACCTTGGCTAGTTTTATCTTCTATATTTTCAGCAGGCTTAACTTCATCTGCATTTACTACTGCAGTCATTGATGATATTGCCATTACTGATGCAAACATAGGTACTAATATTTTTCTCTTCATATATACTTCCTCCTAAAATTCACTATAAATGCAAGGATAAAATACTAATACACAAGATTGTAGTAAATTTGTAACTAATTTGTAATTTATTTTTTTAAATTTTATAGTATTCTTATGTTAGCGAAACAAAATAAAAATTTACATCTTGTATAAGATTTTTATCAAAAGTTAAATTAACTTATTTTATCCAAAATTTGTTTTAATTAAATTATATAGTAATTTCAAGGAGAAGTAAAGTTTTTTCTAGCTTTTCCTATTTTTATGTGCATAATTCGGATTAAAAATGGGCATAATTTTTAATTTAAATATAAATATTAAAAACGACTATAATTCTTATTATAGTCATTTTCTTGTCAATTAAATACTATATTCAAACTCTCCATTTTCTTTCATTGAAAAGAAATCTGAGTATCCTATATCAAATATTATATCTTCTAAATTATCGATTTCTATTTTATTTTTTATTAATTGAGTTATAACTCCTGTATATGAAATATCCCCTTGGGCTATAAATCCATATATTATATTATCTTTATATACAAACTTTCTATATCCATCATCGTCATTTCTAGTTGTAGTATTATAACTATCATCTTGTGGATTTACAATACCTAATGATATTGTCGGTATACCCATAAAGTTCATACTGTTTTTGAATGTAAAGTTATCATCTAGCAATTTTTCTTTACCTGCCATATTATTTGCAGCTACTATACCTTGTTTTACTGCTAAAGGCCAAATTGCATTTTTTCCAATCACATCCCCTGCTGCATAAATATCTTTTACTGAAGTTTCACATTTATTATTTATTACTATACCTCTATCATATTCTATATCTGTTCCACTTATAAAATCACTATTTGGAACAACTCCTGTAGCTACTATTAATAAATCACAATCAACAACACTTCCATCATTTAATCTAACACCTGAAACATTGTTGTTATTATCTAATGTAATCTCACTTATAGTGCTGTTTGAATGTAAATTTATACCCTTTTTTATGAATTCTTCTTCATATACTTTAGATGAATACTTATCTAACTGTCTATCTAATATAAACTCACTAGGATATATTAATGATATGTCTAAATCTTTATATTCTATTATACCTGTTAATGCATCTATTCCTATAAGACCTGCCCCTATTATAGCTACTTTTTTTGAATTAATTAACTTATCCTTTATATTGTATACATCATCTATATTTCTTAATGAATATATATTTCTACCTTCTTTTATATTTTTTATTAGAGGTATGAATGATGATGCTCCTGTTGCTATTAGTAGATTATCATATGGTACACTATCATCATTAATAATAACCTTTTTATTATATATATCTATATTCTTAACTATTTTACCTTTTATCCATTTTATATTATTATCTCTCATAAAACTTTCTTCTATAAAACTGATATCTTCTATACTTCTATGACCTGAAATTACATGATGTAGCATACAACGCGAATAAACCTTATCATCTTTTGAAATTATAGTTATATTTGAATATGAGTCTAATTCCCTTAATGTTTTAGCTGCATTTATTCCTGCGGCACTAGCGCCTAATATAATATACTCTTTTTTACTCAGCATAAATTTCCTCCTTTTGTAACTCTATTGCTCCCGTAGGACAACTAGCTACACATCTAGGGAGTTCCTCATCTTTGCATAAATCACATTTTAATATATTTTTCTTGGTTCTATCATCAACTTTTAAAAGTCCATAAGGACATGACATAATACACATATAGCATGAACCACATTTTTTATCATCGTATGAAACTATACCAGTTTCTTTATCTTTTTTCATAGCACCACTCATGCAAGTAATTACACACTCTGGTTCTTCACAGTGTCTACAAAATATAGGAACAGGTTTACTATATTTATCAAGCTCTATATGCCCCATACTTTCATTATCTTTATCTTCTAAATCTAAAAAATATATATTTTCAACATTACTATGCTTTAGCATACATCCTAAAATACAACTTTTGCATCCTGCACATAAATCTTTATTTATTAAAATTCTATGCATAGACTTCCACTTCCTTTAATCCAAGTTTTTGTCTTCTATCTACTATTATTTCCACTAGTTGATCAGCTGTTGATTTAGGATCTGGATTTACTATTACATTACCACCTGTTATATCTTTTAGTGATTCTGTTAATACTTCTGTAACTAATTTACTTCCTGTTATAAATGGAGGTAATGCTAAGTGTAATGGTAAGCCTAGTGCTAATCCAAATGCTCCATCAGCTAATGCTTGCTCTTCTAACCATTGTGGAGCTGATAATACTAATGGTAATTGCGGTAAATCTACACCCATATATTCAGCTAATTCTGTTGCTACTATTTCTAATCTACCAATTGCTAGACATGGACCAAAGTTTAATACTGGTGGTATTCCTAATTTTTTGCATACTAATTTTAAATTTTCTCCCGCTAATTCTTCAGCTCCTAAAGACATAAAACCTACATTCTCAAGTCCACCTGTTGAACATCCTGCAGACAAAACTATAATGTCTCTCTTTATTAATTCTTTAGTTAGCTCTACTGTATTTATATCATGTCCACCTGCTGTCATATTCGAACATCCTACTATAGCTGCTATTCCCTTTATAGTTCCATCTGCAATTAAATCTACAAGTGGCTTCCAAGAGTTTCCTAAGAAATCTTTTAAATTCTTTTCACTTACACCTGTTAAAGACTCTTCATAACCGTGATCTTTAGGTATATCTATTTGAACACTTCCTCTTCTTGTTTTATAAGAATCTAATGCTTCGTTAATTAACTTCATATCTATTTCATCATATTTATTTCTATCCAAATAAATATATTCTGCATTCTTCTTTTTAGCGACATCATCTAAGCACATCATTTTTACTTGTAAGGAATCCGCAATTGGCTCTAATCCTGGTATTGTACAGTTAAATTCTGAAACAACCATATCTATTGCCCCAGTTGATAAAACCGCTTCACTTGTAAAATTATTTCCTGCATGACCTGCAAATATATCTTGATAGTGCTCACCTCTTAACTGCAAATCTTGACCTACACAAGTACATCCTACTAATCTAAATCCTTTTGCACCTGCATTTTTTGCTAATTTCACTATTTCTGGTTGTGTTAATTTATCTTGGAAACTTGTAAATATTGAATGTTGGTGTCCTGTTATCATTATATTTATATAATCTTCATCTATTACTCTAAACCCTACTGGAGCCATTCTTATTACTGGATCACCTAACATTATGTCATTTAGAAGATTTGTCAATGTTAATCCATATAGTCCTGTTGAAATTCCTAGACTTAAACAATTCATTAACATATCAACTGGATCGCTATTTAAGTTTGTTGAAGATTTCACTACTCCATCAAAAACTTCTGATTTTGCTCCACCAGGCATTATACCAAGTGCTTTCCACTTTTCTACTCTAGGTTTATATGCTATTTTTTCTACTAATTCCATTTTTTCAAATCTTGGTTTATATAAATCATTTAGAACTGCGTTTGATATTTTTATGCATTTTTCATATTTATTATTTTCCTCTATCCCTAGTTTTTGTGCTAGATAATTTAAGGCTTTTTCACTCTTTATTATGCCTTTTGTCTCCCCTATATGTTTTAAATTTAAAGCAGTGTTTTCTACTACATGAATATAACAAGCAGATCCTGATGATACAGCTCTTAGAAAATTTCTAGCTACTATTGTATCTGCATCAGCTCCACAAATTCCTTTTGGTGATTTAGGAGTTATCCTACAAGGTCCATTTGCGCATAACCTACAACAGACACCTTGAAGACCAAACCCACACTTTTGTTTTTGCTGCTCAGTTCTATGAAATGCCGTGTCAAATTCTTTAGTAGATACAAAAGTTTGCAGCCTTTCATCTGCACTCTTACACATTTTACAACTATTACAATTCATTTTTAAATCCCCCTTAAAAACTTTATAATTGTTTGCTATATGACTATATTATTTAGAAGTGATTTTTGAGTTGTGATAAATATATTTTTAACATAATCTATTTTTATTTATACCTATACAAATTTTATTTAATCAATTTTTCATATAAAAAATTAACAAAATTAATACAATTATTTACTAATTATCATCTCATTTTTATATATTTATTAAATTAAAATTTCAAAATCAATTTGGTTTACTGAAAACATTTCCATGTCGTAATTCACAGCATTATGTAGAATGCTTTTATTTGTTAATCAGTACCAATTTTGATATAATATTACTGATAATACTAACTTTTAAAGGGGAGGAATTTTAATATGGCTTACATAATAAATGATGCTTGCATAAGCTGCGGTGCTTGTGCTGATGAATGTCCAGTTGAATGTATATCTGAAGGTGATGAAAGATACGTTATAAACGCTGATGAATGCGTTGAATGTGGCTCTTGTGCTGAAGTTTGTCCAGTAGACGCTCCACAACAAGCTGAATAATTAAAAACGAAACTATAATACGGGCTATCTTTTCAGTGTTTATACACTTTAAGATACGCCCGTTTTATTTTTTAATAAAAAAGTCACAAGACTTATGTCTTCTGACCTTTCCCCTATTTAAAAGAATTTAGCCCTTATAATCTCTATATAATGTTTGAACATTACCTTTTTAATCTTCTGCGTTCATTAAATATGATAATGTAAATAAACTTTCTGTTAGATTAACATTCTCTACTATAACAGATGGAGGAACATCTAAATCTACTGGCGCAAAGTTCCATATTCCTTTTATTCCTGCACTAACTAATCTATCTGCTAATTCTTGACCACCTTTTTTAGGAATACACATTATTGCTATATCTACATCATTTTCTTTAATAAACTCTTCTAATTGTTCCGAATCTAATACTTCAAAGTCTCTTATTTTTAGACCTATTAATCTTGGATTTGCATCAAATAAAGCCTTTATTTCAAATCCTGCTTTTCTAAATCCTGAATAATTTGCTATTGCTTGACCTAAATTACCAGCACCTATTAAAACTGCATTATATTTAGTATCTAGTCCTAGTATTTTACCAATTTCTTTATGAAGAGCATCTACATTGTATCCGTACCCTTGTTGACCAAATCCTCCAAAATTATTTAAATCTTGTCTTATTTGCGATGCAGTGAATCCGATTATATCACTTAATTCTTTTGAAGATATTCTTTGTATGTCTTTATCTAATAAGTCGCCTAAATATCTGTAATATTTAGGTAACCTTCTTATTACCGCCATAGATATATTTTTATTACCCACAGCTTCACCTCCTATATTGTTTAAAATTTATTTAACTTTCCTGATGAAATGTTTCTTTTTTTAAAACATCTTATATATCCTTGATTATATTATATCAAAACATTATAATTTTAGGTAGTTTAAGGAGGTATAAAATTTATGATCGTTCTTTCGTGCAATAACTTAAATAAAAGTTTTGGAATAGATTCTGTATTAGAAGATATATCATTCACAGTAAATGAGGGAGATAAAATTGGTATAATCGGTATTAACGGTACTGGTAAAACAACTTTATTTAAAATAATTTCAGGTGCTTATGGGTATGACAATGGAGATATATATACATCTAAAGATTGTGAAATAGGCTATCTAGAACAAAATATGAACTTCCATTCAGAAAATACTATATTAGATGAAGTTCTTGAAGTTTTTAGAGATCTAATAGATATGGAAAACTATTTAAGAAATTTAGAATTAAAAATAGCCGAAGAGAGTACTAAAGCAAACTCTTCAGATTTAGAAAAACTTATGAATGAGTACTCTCATAAATTAGAGCTATTTTCTGATAAAAATGGATACGGGTATAAGTCAGAAGCTAAAGGTGTACTAAAAGGATTAGGATTTAGTGATGAAGATTTAAACAAAACTATCAGTATTCTTTCTGGTGGAGAGAAAACTAGAGTACTTTTAGGTAAATTATTACTTAAAAAACCTACGTTATTAATGCTAGATGAACCTACTAACCACCTAGATTCTGAGGCAATAGAGTGGCTAGAATTCTTTTTAAAGCAATATAAAGGAACTGTTATGCTTATATCTCATGACAGATATTTTTTAGACCAAGTAGTTAATAGAACTTTTGAAATTCATAATAAAAAATTAAAAACTTATAATGGAAACTATTCTAAATTCTTAGAGTTATCCAGAGTTGAAAAAGAATTAGAATTAAAAAAATATGAAGATCAACAAAAGGATTTAAAAAAGCAAGAAGAATCTATTGAAAGATTAAAGGCATATGGACGTGAAAAGCATTTAAAGAGAGCTCGTAGCAAAGAAAAAGCTTTAGATAAAATCGATGTACTTGATAAACCTGAGGCTTATAGAAAAAAAGCTAGAATAGAATTTAATCCTTCTGTAGTCAGTGGAAATGATGTGCTTCAAGTCAGAGATGTGTCGATGGGGTATGAAAATAGAATTCTATTTAAAGATTTAAATTTAGATATATATAGGGGAGAAAAAGTTGCTCTTATTGGTGCTAATGGAATAGGAAAATCCACTTTATTTAAAATTATAATGAATGAAATAATACCTTTAACTGGTATGGTTACTTTAGGTACTAATGTTAATGTTGCATATTTCCATCAAGAACAAAAAACATTGAATTTAAACAATAGCATCATAGACGAAATTTGGGATAGTAACAAACACTTAACTCAAACTCAAATTAGAAGTATGTTAGGTGCATTTTTATTTGAAGATGAAGAAGTATTTAAGAAAATATCTACTTTAAGTGGTGGAGAAAGAGCTAGAATTGCTATATTAAAATTAATATTATCAAATGCAAACTTTTTATTACTTGATGAGCCTACTAACCATTTAGATATAGATTCCAAGGAAGTTCTTGAAGAAGCTTTATCTAATTATACAGGAACTATATTTACTATATCTCATGATAGATATTTCTTAAATACAGTTGTAGATAAAATATTAGTATTAGATGAAAATGGTATAACAGAATACCTTGGAAACTATGACTACTATATGTTTAAAAAAAGACAAGTTCAAGAAATAGGTCTTATCCAAGAAGAAGATAAAGAAGAAAAAACTAAAACTCAATTAAAAGAAGAAAAAAGAAAAGAAAGAGAACAAAGAGAAGCTGAAAAGAAAAATAGAATTAAAAGACAGAATATAGAAAAAGAAATTGAAACTACAGAAAGCAAAATAGAAGAATTAGATATACTTCTTTGCCAAGAAGAGGTTTATTCTAATCCAAACAAAGCAAAAGAAGTAAACCTAGAAAAATCACAACTTGAAAGTAATCTAGAAAAACTCTATGAAGAGTGGGAACAGTTGGTTTAATATGTTATTATATAGAGATGTAAAAATTAATTTTTAATAAAGAGGTGATTATTTGCAAGGGTTATTTAAATTAGATAAAGAAAATAAAACTTTTTATAAACTATTAATTTCACTTTGTATTCCTATGATAATACAAAATCTAATATCGTCTTCTGTTAATGTAATAGATACAGTTATGATTAGTAGCTTAGGAGAATCATCTGTTGCTTCTATTGGAGTTGCAAATCAATTTTTCTTCCTATTTAACATGACATTATATGGAATAACAGGTGGTGCAGGTATATTTATATCTCAATTTTTCGGAAAAAAAGATATAAATAATATTAGAAGTGTAACTGGTTTGAGCACAATCTTAGCATTTATAGTTAGCTGTTTATTTTTCTTACCAGCTTTAGTGTCACCAAAATTAATAATTAATATATTCTCAAATGATACAGAGGTTATAAAATTATGTATTCAGTACTTTAGCATTATTGCATTTTCTTATCCAATAATTGCAGTAAGTACAGTGTTTAGTATGGGTGCCAGAGGTGTTAGAAACCCTAAATTAGGTATGATATGCAGTACTATAGCCTTAGGAACAAATATAATCTTAAACTATGGGCTTATATTAGGTAACTTTGGGCTTCCTGCACTAGGAGTTAAAGGTGCAGCAATAGCTACTGTTATTGCTAGAATCATTGAATTAGTACTTATAGTTTCTTATGTTTATTTTATTAAAAAAGACTATGTTTTAAGATTTAATTTAAGTGATGTAAAGAGAATAAAGTCTGAGTTCTTAAAAACTTTTATATCTAAAAGTTTACCAATATTCTTAAATGATAGCTTATGGGCATTTGGTACTGTACTATATTCAGTTGCATATTCAAAGGCCGGTACTTCCGCTATTGCAGCTAGTCAAATAGCTACTAGTACAGGAAATTTCTTTATCATGACTTCCGTATGCATCGCAAATGGAGCTGCTATTATGCTTGGTAATGAATTAGGTGCCGATCATATAGATAAAGCTATTCGTTATTCTAAAAAGTTTTCTATATTAGTAACTTTAACAGGATTATTATTTGGAATTTTATTAATTGTTAATATACCATTATTATTAAAAGTATTTAATGTATCTAAGTCCCTATCTCCTGATATAATAAAAATATTTGTTATAATGGGTATATTGATGGCTTTAAAATCCTTTAATACTTTTATAGTTATAGGTGTCCTTAGAAGTGGAGGAGATACAAAATACTCATTATTCCTAGAACTTGGTTGTATGTGGTTAGTTTCATTACCTCTAACATTCTTAGCTGCATTTAATGGTGCACCTATATTTATGTTAGTTTTACTAACTTATACTGAAGAAATTGCTAAATTTTTATTTGGTGTTCCTAGGGCTCTCTCTAAAAAATGGGCTACTAACTTAGTAAAAGAGATCGTTTAGATCTAGTTTTTATTCAATCAATAACTTAGGTATAAAATAAAATGTGGCTACCATAAAGATAAAAAATCTTATACATGGTAACCACTTTTTTTATTTTCTAGCATTTACTATAATTCAAATTTGAATAACTATAATACTATCTTTGTCCTATTTTTAACCCTGGCACAGCATTTAGTCTCATATCATCTCGTCTTCCATTTAAGTAACTATAATATCCTGCACATCCTATCATTGCTGCATTATCTGTGCATAAAACTAACGATGGATATTTTATATTTATTCCATGTTCTTTTGCCATTTCAGTTATTTTTTCTCTAAGGGCTGAATTTGATGCCACTCCCCCTGCTAATGCTATTGTTTTATAATTTTTATCTATAGCTGCCTTTATTGCTTTAGTAGATAATACTTCTACAACAGCTTCTTGGAATGATGCAGCTACATCCTCAACAACAATATCTTCATTTTTCATTTTCTTAGCATTTAAGTAATTTAATACAGCTGATTTAAGACCACTAAAACTAAAATCATATTCTTCGTCCATATTAGCTCTAGGGAATTCTATAGCATGCTTATTACCTAATTTAGCTAATCTATCTATTATTGGTCCGCCTGGATATCCAAGTCCCATAGCTCTTGCTATTTTATCAAAAGCTTCTCCAGATGCATCATCTCTTGTTCTACCTAAAATTTCATATACTCCATAATCTTTTACTTCAACTAAGTGAGTATGTCCACCTGATACTATTAAAGTTATAAAAGGTGGCTTTAAGTCTTTATGTTCTATATAGTTTGCACTTACATGTCCTTCTATATGATTTACACCAACTAATGGTATATCTAGTGTATAAGCTAATGCTTTTGCATGAGATAATCCTACTAGTAGTGCTCCTGCCATACCTGGGCCATATGTTACTGCTATATGATCTATATCGCCAAACTCTACTTTAGCTTCATCCAAAGCTTCTTGTACAACTTCATCAATATTTTCTATGTGCTTTCTTGATGCCACTTCAGGTACTACTCCACCAAATTTTTTATGTGTTTCAATCTGAGTTGATATTATATTAGATAAAACATCTCTACCATTTTTTAATATGGCCGCTGATGTTTCATCACAACTACTTTCTATAGCTAATGTTATTACATCTTTCATTATTACACCTCTTTTATATCATTCCACATTATTATGGCATCTTCTTTATTATTACTATAATATTCTTTTCTAATTCCAGCCATCTTAAATCCATATTTTCTATACAAGTTTTGAGCCACTATATTTGATGATCTCACTTCTAACGTCATAGATACTATATTGTTATCTTTACATACTTGTACTAGTTCTTTTATTAGTTGATCTCCAATTTCTTTCCCTCTATAATCTTCATGTACTGCTACATTAGTTATATGACCTTCATCTACTACAAACCATATACCAACATAACCAACTACTTCTTTATCTACTTTTGCAACAAGGTACTTAGCTAGGTTATTAGATAATTCTTTTTTAAATGAATCTCTTGACCAGTAATCTTCAAAACAATTTTTTTCTACTTCAAAAACTCCGTCAATGTCATCAACTTTCATTTCTTCTATTATAAGATTATTTATCATTTTTTAACCTCTTCATTTTTTCTTCATATTGAACTTCTGCTTGGGATTTTCTTATATACATTGGATTTATATCATAGCAATTATAAATATCTATATTTTTATTATATTTTTCTTTAGCAATAGAACATAAGCTACTTGCTTTAGTAACATTATGTGATGGTGCTGGTGTTTTAATATTCTTTATTTCTTTTATTTTATCTTCATATTTATAAACAGCTTCTCCAACTAAAATCCATTCTTCGCTATCATTATATATTTCTTCTAATAAGCTTTCGATTTCAACTACATCTACTGGTTGTATTTCAACTATACTTCCATTTTCAAATTTATATCTTCCAGTATAAACTTGATTTCTTTGTGCATCTAATATAGAGCATATTTTCTTATCGCACAGATTCATATTTCCACTTAAAATTTCTAAAGAGTTTACTCCTATTATAGGTAAATTATTTACATGTGCTATTGCCTTTGCAGTTGCCATACCTATTCTTAATCCTGTAAATGACCCCGGTCCTATACTTATTGCTATTGCATCTATATCTTTTATATCCACTTCACTCATTGATAGCATGTTTTCTATCATTGGCATAAGTTTTTGAGAATGTGTCGTTTTTGTATTTACAGTATACTCACATACTAATTTGTTATCTTCAATTACAGCTACGCTCGATGCATTTGAAGATGTATCTATACCTAATATTTTCATTACTTAGTCAACTCCTCAACGATTTTTTTATATTTTTCCCCAACAGGATTTAATATCATTTCTCTTCCCATATCTTTATAACTTAATTGTATATCTAAGTACTCACTTGGAAGTATATCTTCTATAAGATTTGCCCATTCTATTATACATACTCCATCAGAATTTATATACTCATCATATCCAATGTCATACATTTCTTCACTACTTCCGATTCTATAAACATCAAAATGATATAATGGTAATCTACCTTCATATTCATTTACTATTGTAAATGTTGGGCTTGTTATATAATCATCTACACCAAGTGCTTTTGCTAAACTTTGAGTCATAGTAGTCTTTCCTGCTCCTAAGTCTCCTATTAAGCAAATAACACTTCCTGGTGTAAGTAACTTTCCTAACTTATATCCAATCTCTTTTGTTTGTTCTTCTCCGTCCAAATATATTTTAACCATGACTTCATCTCCATTATAGTTTAAGTATTTATTCATTCGATAAATATTATTATATTATAATAATTAACTTTAATCAAAATTTTACACAGCAAATAAGTAATATCTTTACATTTACTATGAATTAATGTGTTTTACACGGCATTATACAGAATAATAGTTTATATTTAGATAAATAATAAAATAAATAATTAAATATAAGGAGGAGTTCTTAATATGCCTAATGATGATACTATCAAACTCTTAAATGAATGTAATGCTGGTATAAAAATGGGTGTTGAATCTATAAATGAAGTAATAGATCACGTAAAAAATGATAATCTTCGTAATATTTTAAATAAATATTTAGAAGATAATAAAAGTCTTGGTGATAAAACTCATGAATATTTAAACCAATTTCATGATAGTGGTAAGGAACCTAGTACTATAGCAAAAACTATAAGTTGGTTTAAAACAAATATTAAGTTATTACAAGGCAGCGATGTAGATGAACAAATAGCTGATTTAATGACTGATGGATGTAATATGGGAATAAAATCTATTTATAGATATTTAAATAAATATCCTAGCGCTAATAATGATGTTAAAGGTCTAGCAAAAGATATTATCACATCACAAGAAAAATTCCTTAATGATCTTAGAATATTTTTATAAATAAAAAAGCTTATGAAGTTAATTTCATAAGCTTTTTACCCTATTTTTTTAATAATTTATTCATCTTCTTATATAACGGTAATATACATAGTGTCATTATGCTTGCTTTTATTATATTAAATGGTGCATATACCCATATTACAAAAGTAAACAAATCATGTATCTTTGGATTTATTGCACTTCCCATAGCTATTATAGCATCTAAACTTCCAAATACTTGACCATATATCGGAGTTACCACAAAGTAGTTTGCTAAACATCCCATAATAGTCATTCCTAATATAGCTAGTAAAGCCCCCATAATTACACCTTTTAAATCATTTCTTCTTTTATAAACATAGGATATTATAACTACATAAGTTCCACCTATAATCGCATTTGCTATTTCTCCTACCCCACCAGTAAAAGTTGCTCCTATTTGAAGTAAATTTTTTATAAGAGCAATTATAAAACCAGCTAAAGGTCCCATTGCCATACCACCAAATATTGCAGGTATGTCTGATACATCTAGTTTTAAAAAACTTGGAAATATGGGCAATGGCACTGATATAAACATAAGTACATAAGCTACTGCTGATAATATTCCTACCTTAGCTAAAGTTTTTGCAGATACATATTTATTTTTTTTAATTGTTCCTTGCATAAAATTACCTCCCAATATATTTAAATAAAAATTTAAATAAATTAGAAATAAAAAAATCCGGAAATTAAAAAGCTCGAAGAATTATATCTCCGAGCTTATTTTTATGGATATAGTTTGTAAACTAATATATTATTAGTATACGCTTTTAACCATCTTCTCTCATCCAGACTTTACTGTCGGCTTTGGAATCTCACCAAATCATGCTACTAAAGTAGCTCGCGGGCTATAACCGCCGGTAGGGAATCTCACCCTGCCCCGAAGATTTTATATTTCTATTTAATTTATACTTATATACTAGTTAAAGTTAATCTTGTTGTCAACTTAGCATAATATAAAATTTTATTTTTATATTAATTTATAAAATCTAAGCTCTTTTATAAACTATTTTTCCATCTATTATAGTAAATAATACATTGCTTTGAATTTCTAAAGGACATCCATCCCAAATAACTATATCTGCATCTTTTCCAACTTCTAGTGAACCAACTCTATCTTCTATTCCTAAAGTTTTTGCAGGATTTATAGTTATAGCTTCTAGAGCTTTATCTTTTTTCATACCATATTTAACGGCAATACCTGCACACATAGGAAGATATTGTACTGGTATAACAGGATGATCTGTCATTAAAGAGACTTGAGCACCTGCATTTGATAATATTCCAGCTGTATCAAATGTTAAATTTCTAAGTTCTATCTTAGATCTCTCTGATAAAGATGGTCCTACTATTACTGGATATCCTTCTTCAACTAAATCTTCTGCTATAAGATGTCCTTCCGTGCAGTGATCTAATGTAAGCTTTAAGTCAAATTCCTTTGCTATTCTTATTGCTGTAAACATATCATCTGCTCTATGTGCATGAACTTTAAATGGAATTTCTTTTCTTAATACCGGTATTAAGCTCTCCATTTTTATATCATATTCTGGCCTATCATGATCTTCATGCTCTTCAAATAATTCTATTTCTTCTAAATATTCTTCTGCTTTCTTTAAGTTTTCTCTTAATAATGATGCTATTGCCATCCTAGTTTGAGGTGTTTTCTCATCTCTTCCATAACAACTTTTAGGGTTTTCTCCAAAAGCTATTTTTGATGCAACAGGGTTTTTTATAACCATATTATCTATTCTTCTACCATGAGTTTTTATAGCTATACATTCTCCACCCATTACATTTGCACTTCCTGGAGTTGTACAAACAGATGTTATCCCTCCTTGAACAGCCTCTTCAAAAGTTCTATCCATTGGATTTATACCATCTATAGGATTTAATTGTGGAGTTATAGGGTCTGTTTCTTCATTTCCATCTGCTCCTTCAAATCCCATACCATCTTCCCATAATCCTAAGTGAGTATGAGCATCTATAAATCCTGGAAATACAAACTTCCCATCTGCATCTACAACTTCTATATCTTGTGAGGTTTCAATTTGTTTTCCTATTTTTACTATCTTTTTTCCTTCTATAAGTATATCTCCTACAAATATACCATTTGTTATTGTATTTATGATTCCATTTTTTATTAATATCATTTCAATCTCCTCCTAGAGGTTCTTACATCTTCATCGATAAAGAAACTCTTTTCTTATCTAAGTCAATGCCTATAACTTTTACATCAACAATATCTCCTACTGAAACTACATCCATAGGATCTTTTACAAACTTATTACTCATTTGAGATTTATGAACTAAACCATCATTTTTAATTCCAATATCAATAAAAGCTCCAAAGTCTACTACATTCCTTACAGTTCCTTTTAATATCATACCTTCTGTTATATCTTCTATTTTTAATACATCCGTTCTAAGTATAGGTTTAACTCCTTCTTCTCTAGGATCTCTTCCTGGCTTCTTAATTTCAGAAATTATATCTTTTAAAGTAATTTCTCCTACTTCTAAGTTTTTACTTAATTCCATTATACCTATTTTTTGTACTCTTTCATCAATATCTTGTATATTTCTATTTTTTACATCTTCTAAAGAGTATCCTATAAGTTCTAGCATCTTCTTACATATATCATAACTCTCAGGATGGACACCTGTATTGTCTAAAGGATTTTTAGCATTTGATATTCTCATAAATCCTGCACATTGAGTAAACGCTTGTGGACCTAGCCTTTTTACTTTTTTAAGTTGTGCTCTTGATGTAAAATCTCCATTTTCTTCTCTATATGCTATTATATTTTTAGCTATAGTTTTACTTATACCCGCAATATGCTCAAGTAAAGAATAAGATGCTGTATTTAAATCTAAACCTACACTATTTACAGAGTCTTCTACTACTCCATCTAAAACTCCTTCTAATCTCTTTTGATTTAAATCATGTTGATATTGACCAACTCCTATACTCTTAGGGTCTATTTTTACAAGCTCTGCTAATGGATCTTGAAGTCTTCTTCCTATAGATATAGCCCCTCTTATAGAGACATCTAAGTCTGGATGTTCTTCATTAGCAAGTTCTGATGCAGAGTAAACAGATGCTCCGGCTTCACTAACTATAACATACTGAACATCTTTATCAATTTCTTTTATCATATCAGATATAATACTTTCAGATTCTCTTGATGCTGTTCCATTTCCTATTGCTATTATATCTACATGATATTTATCTATAAATTCTTTTAATTTTCTTTTAGTTCCATCTACATCATTTTTAGGTTCAGTTGGATAAACTGTTGCATAATCTAAAAACTTACCATTTTTATCAACTACAGCTACTTTACATCCAGTTCTAAATCCAGGGTCAAATCCTATTACTACCTTTCCTTTAACCGGTGGTTGTAATAATAGACTTTTCACATTTTGTCCAAATACATTTATAGCTCTTTCTTCAGCTGCTTCTGTTAAAGTATTCCTAACTTCTCTTTCTATAGAAGGGAATATCAATCTTTTATAAGAATCTTCTATAGCTTGTACAATTTGTTCTTTACTTGATACATTTTCATTATTTACATATTTACCTATAATATGATTTAATACTTTATCATTATTTATTTCTAATTTTACTTTTAAGAAATTTTCCTTTTCTCCTCTATTTATTGCTAATGTTCTATGTGGAGCAATATTTTTAACACCTTCACTATAATCATAGTACATATCATATACTGATTTTTCATCTATTGTATTTTTAGTACATATAATACCATCTCTTAATGCAAGCTCTCTTATATATTTTCTAATATCTGCATCATCTGAAACAATTTCAGCTATTATATCTTTTGCTCCTTTTAATGCATCTTCTAATGAATTAACTTCTTTTTCTTCATTTATGTATTTTTCTGCTTCTAATTCTATGTTATCTATTTTTTTATTTAAGATACTCATTGCTAATCCTTCTAATCCTTTTTCTTTAGCAATAGTAGCTCTTGTTCTTTTCTTTTGTTTGAATGGAGCATATATATCTTCTACTTCTTGAAGAGTTTTAGCTTTTAGTATTTTTTGAGTTATTTCATCTGTTAATCTCCCTTGTTCTTCAATTATTCTGGTAACATCTTCTTTCCTACCTTCTAAATTTCTTAAATATGTTAATCTATCGTATAGCTCTCTTAAAGTAACATCACTCATAGCCCCTGTCATTTCTTTTCTATACCTAGCTATAAATGGTATTGTATTACCTTCATCAATTAATTTTATTGTATTATTTATATGTTCATCTTTTAAATTAAACTCTGCTTTTAATACTTGATTTATATCCACAATACTTCCTTCTTTCTATAAAATTTATAATATTTAAAATTTTAAATAAGGCTTAAGAATCAAATTCTCAAGCCTTACCTTAAATTATTTTTTATTTTTATTCATTTTAAGATATTCATTTATAAATAAATCTATACTACCGTCCATTACACTATCTACATTTCCTATTTCTGCATTAGTTCGATGGTCTTTTACCATTTTATATGGTTGGAATACGTATGATCTTATTTGGCTTCCCCAAGTTATTTGAGAGTATTTACCTTGTATATCTTCTATTTTTTCTTTTTGCTCCAATTCTTTTAGCTCTATAAGTTTTGCCATGAGCATTCTCATAGCTCTATCTTTGTTCATATGCTGAGATCTTTCATTCTGACATTGAACCACAACTCCAGTTGGAATATGTGTTATTCTTACTGCTGAATCAGTAGTATTTACATGCTGACCTCCAGCACCTGAAGCTCTATAAGTATCTATTTTCAAATCATTATGATTTATTTCAATTTCTATATTTTCATCAAGTTCAGGAGTTACATCCACTGATGCAAATGATGTATGCCTTTTTCCTGATGGATCAAATGGAGATATTCTTACAATGCGGTGAACACCTTTCTCACTCTTTAAGTATCCATAAGCATTTAATCCTTCAATTAATAAAGTCGCACTCTTTATACCTGCCTCTGGATCTGAAAGTATATCTAAAAGCTTTACCTTATATCCTTTTCTTTCTCCCCATCTTACATACATTCTAAGAAGCATCTGAGCCCAATCTTGGGCATCTAATCCACCTGTACCTGCATTTATAGATAGTATTGCATTATTTTTATCATACTCACCACTTAAAAGCGTTTTTATTCTCATATTATCAATATCTTTTTCAAGATTATCAATACTACTTTCTATTTCCTTACAAACTGAGTCATCACTTTCCTCTAGCCCTATTTCTATTAATAACTCGATTTCTTCTAAACTTTCTTTTAAGCTATTATATTCTTCAACTATATCTTTAAGAGCTTTATTTTCCTGAATAACCTTTTGAGCCTTTTCATTGTCATTCCAGAATTCTTGCTTATTCATCTCTTCTTCATTTTTTTCTATTTGTTTTAACAATGAAGAAATGTCAAAGAGAGTCCCTCATTTCTTCTAGATTTGAAGACATTTTTTCTATACTTTGTCTATATTCTTGTATGTTTAGCATTTAAACCTCCAAAATTATCTTCCACAGCACTTTTTATACTTTTTACCACTACCACATGGACATAAATCATTTCTGCCTGCTTGATCTTCTTTTTTCACAGTCTTATTGCCTGGTTCATCAGTTGCACTTGAAGATAAATGATCTACGTCTATAACTTGTTTTCTCTCAACAGGTTGTTCTATTGTTATATTGAATAAATATCTAACAGTATCTTCTTGTATATGTTTAGTCATCTCATCAAACATATCAAAACCTTCCATCTTGTATGCAACAACTGGGTCTTGCTGTCCTATAGCACGAAGTCCTATACCTTGACGTAATTGATCCATAGCATCTATATGATCTATCCAATGACTATCAACTGATTGAAGAAGTATAACTCTCTCTATTTCTCTCATTCTTTCAGAACTAATTTGTTCTTCCTTAGCAGAGTAAATTTTATAAGCTATTTCATAAGTTTTCTCCACAAGTTCCTCTCTAGAAAGTTTTTCTATATCCTCTATTTCTATGCTTCCTTTAGGCATAAAGATAGAGTAAATATGAGCTTTAAATACATCTACATCTATTGATTTCTCTGTTGATGCTATATTTGCTGCATCCTCAATTATCTCTTTTATCATTGATTGTATTTGTTCATCTAGGTTTTCACCCTCTAACACACGGCTTCTTTCTGCATAAATTATTTCTCTTTGTTTATTCATAACATCATCATATTGAAGAACGTGTTTTCTTATTCCAAAGTTCTTTCCTTCAACTTTCTTTTGAGCAGTTTCTATAGATTTTGTTAGCATTTTATGCTCTATTGGCATATCATCCTCTAAACCTATTTTTTCTACTACACCTTGAATTCTTTCACTTCCAAATAATCTCATTAAATCGTCATCTAATGCTATATAGAATCTTGAACTACCAGGGTCACCTTGACGTCCAGCACGACCTCTTAACTGATTGTCTATTCTACGAGATTCATGTCTTTCTGTACCTATTATAGCTAAACCACCAGCATTTAATACTTCTTGTTGTTCTACCTCTGATTCTTTTTTAAACTTATGGTATAGTCTTTCGTATTCGTCTCTAGCTTTAAATAATTCTTCATTTTCTTCTGTTTGTTGAACTTCTAATGGTGAATCAACTTTATTAATAACCTCATCAACATAACCTAATCTCTTCATTTCTTTTTTAGTTAAAAATACAGGGTTTCCACCTAAAACTATATCTGTTCCACGACCTGCCATATTAGTAGCAATTGTAACTGCTCCTAATCTACCTGCTTGGGCTATTATCTCGGCTTCTTTATCGTGATGCTTAGCATTTAATACTTCATGTCTTATACCCTTTCTCTTTAAAAGCTGTGATAATAGTTCTGATTTTTCTATAGATACAGTACCAACTAACACTGGTTGCTTATTTTTATGTCTTTCTATTATATCCTCAGCTACAGCATTAAATTTACCCATCTCATTTTTATAAACACAGTCAGCTAGATCTTTTCTTAGTATTTCTTTATTTGTAGGTATTTGCACAACATCCATCTTATATATTGCTTTAAATTCTTCTTCTTCTGTTTTTGCAGTACCAGTCATTCCCGAAAGCTTATTATACATTCTAAAGTAATTTTGGAATGTTATAGTTGCTAGAGTTTTAGATTCTCTTTGTATTCTTAAACCTTCCTTAGCTTCTATTGCTTGATGTAATCCTTCAGAGTATCTTCTACCAAACATAAGTCTTCCTGTAAACTCATCTACAATTACTATTTCTCCGTCTTTACATACATAATCAACGTCACGTTTCATTATTGTATGAGCTTTTAATGCTTGATTTATATGATGATATAATTCTGTATGAGATATATCTGTTATATTTTCAACATTAAAGTAAATTTCAGCTTTTTGTATACCTGACTCTGTTAAAGACACAGCTTTTTGCTTTTCTTCTAATTCATAATCATCCGATCTTAATGTTAGTACAAATGTATTAGCATCTGAGTATAGATGAGTTGACTTATCCCCAGGTCCCGAAATTATAAGTGGTGTTCTAGCCTCATCTATAAGTATTGAGTCAACCTCATCCACTATTGCATAGTTTAATGGTCTTTGAACTCTCTGTTCTTTATGTATTACCATGTTGTCTTTTAAGTAATCAAATCCGTACTCATTATTTGTACCATAAGTTATATCACATTCATATTGAGACTTTCTAAGTGCTGGACTTTGTCCATGAACTATAACCCCTACAGTAAGTCCTAAAAATTCATATACTTTTCCCATTTGCTCTTTGTCACGTTTTGCTAAATAATCATTCACTGTAACTACATGTACTCCTTTACCAGTAAGAGCGTTTAAGTATACTGGTGCTGTTGCAACTAGTGTTTTACCTTCACCAGTTTTCATCTCAGCAATTCTTCCTTGATGAAGAACTATACCTCCTATAAGTTGTACTCTATAATGCCTCATTCCTAATACTCGACTTGCAGCTTCTCTTACTACAGCGAATGCTTCTGGTAATATATCATCTAAATTTTCGCCTTTTTCTAATCTATCTCTAAATACATTAGTCATTTCTTTAAGCTCTGTATCTGACATAGATTTAAATTTGCTTTCAAATCCATCTATCTTATCTACTATTTTATTAAAATTCTTTAGCTCTTTTTTATCCGCTATATTAAATAAATTATCTAAAAAACCCATCGTTGGCATCTCTCCTCGTCCATATATTATTACTATTATACATTTTACCATAAAAATACTATATTTAATATTAATATTGACCGTATCTATAAATTATATAAATAACTATAAAAATAACAAAAAAATATTTAAAGCTACCAATATTTAATATTGGTAGCTTTTGTTTAAAGTTTCATTATTCGTGTTCTATCATTCCATATCCACCATTTTTACGTTTATAAACTGTAGCTATTTCTTCAGTATCTATATTTCTAAACATATAGAAATCATGTTCTAGTAACTCCATTTGTAAAACTGCTTCTTCAGGACTCATTGGCTTCATATCAAACTTTTTAATTCTTTTTATAACTATATTTAAAGTATCTATATCTTCATCTTCATACACATCTTGAGAATCTAGATCTACACCTTCAAATCTTATACTTTTATTTAATTGATGTCTATCTTGTACTCTATTTTTATATTTTTTCAATTGTTTATTTAACTTATCATATACAATATCTATAGCTGCATATAAATTTTCTTCACTATCTTCTGCTCTAATAATTGGTCCATTTATAGGTATCATTGTTACTTCTATCTTATGGCGAGCTTTCTTAGCGCTCACTGTAACTTTTACATCAGTTTCTGGATGAAGGTAATAATCTAATTTTCCTATTTTTTCTTCTATTGCACTTTTAATTCCATCAGTTAAATCCATTTGTTTACCAGATATTATTATATTCATAAGAACATCTCCCTTCAGTTATCATAGTATAAAAGCTAATATTTATACTTAATAATATATTCTTTATCAATTCGTCTAATCCTTTATTTTTATTTTTAACTTTTATATGTTTTATATACTGTCGAATAAAGTATTATATAATTTTCTTTTATTTCTATAATATCTTTATGTGGATTATTTTAAACTACAATTTCTGTGGATAATGTGAATAAATATGTTAATAACTTTTATAAATGTGTATTTTAAGCTATTTATCAAAAAATATATATCCACATTTTTTTGCATATATTGTTATTAATTTGTGCATTGATGTCATTTTTCTACATTTTACTTCATTTTATAATGTTTTATTTAGTTCAAAAATTTTTTTTTAACTTTATTTATATTTTTTATTTTTGAGCAAAAAAAAAAGCACCCATAAAGGTACTTTTGGATAATTTAGCTGACCTGGTCTTTGACCCCACACTCGCCTACTGGAGGTTTCGCTTGGGTTTGCCGCACTACTAACTCTCTCGATTTTATACCGGTAGGACTTACTTCTAAGCTGCACCATGATCATTAATCCCATTTTTAGAATTAACTTACGTGGATCCTTTTGCCTGCAACTGGCTTGGACTTTCAACCACAGACCTAAAATATCACCTACTTATTTTATTATGTTTACATCTTTATGTCAAGTTAAATTTATTCAATTACATAATTATCATTATTTCTTGTAAGTAATGTAATTACAAATACTTTACTAACACTATTTAACTTTAATAATTTAGATATTTCATTTACAGTTGATCCAGTAGTTAGTATATCATCTACAAGTAATACATTTTTATATTTAATATCACATACTCCTTTATTAACCGAGAATGCATTTCTTAATTCTATTTTTCTTTCATTTCTACTTAAACTATATAATCTTCTTGTATTTCCATTTCTTTCTATACAGTCTAATGTAGGAATTCCGATTTGCTTACTTAATAATTTAGCAATCTTTTCAGACTGATTAAATCCTCTTTGTTTTAATCTATTTTTATGAAGTGGTACAAATAGAATATAATCAAACTTAATATCCTCTATATCTAACTTTTCTTTCATTATGTTAGATACATACTTAACCATATAAGTTTTGTTTTTATATTTAAAATCAAGTATCATATGTTTACTAACATCATTATATTCAATACACGATATTGATTTATCAAAATAAAAATTTTTATTAAAACAATAATTACAACTTTCTATATCTTGCCTTTCTAATGAATGATAAATTATAGGCTTTCCACATTTAATACAACCACTTTGAATAAAGTGTAATTCTTTAAAACACTCTTTACATAATGAATATGTGTTAGTCTTTTTTATAGGTTTATTACATAATATACAACTTATATTTTCCGGATATATAAATTCTAAGATTAAATCTACCACTTCATTAAAGTTCATACTACTTTAACAACAACCCTTCTTTTCTAAATTTAATTAACTTATTCGCTAAATTTGAATATCTATCATTAGTTCTATTATTTCTTATCATATATTCTAAATACTTAACATCTCCAACTAATACTACTAATTTTTTAGCTCTAGTAACAGCTGTATATAATAGATTTCTACTTAATAACATAGGAGGTGCCCATGATATCGGTATAACAACTACTGGAAATTCACTTCCTTGGCTTTTATGAATAGTAGTACAAAAACTATGATCTAATTCATCCAGCTCATCATATGTATATTCAACTATCTTTATTTGGTCAAATATAACATAAATTTTCTTGTTTTCTTTATCTATATGATAGATATATCCAATATCTCCATTATATATACCTTCCCCACTATCTTGCTTATCTTCACTTTCCCACTTTTTAGTGTAATTGTTTTTTACTTGCATTACCTTATCGCCGACTCTAAATATCCTTTTAGCAAAATTCTCTTCAACTTTAAACTTTTCAGGCTTATTAAGACTTTTTTGAAGAGCTATATTTAGATTAGTAACACCTACGTCCCCCTTCCTCATAGATGCTAAAACTTGTATATCTTTCAATTTATCAAATTTATAAAATCTAGGTAACCTCTCACTTACAATTTCTACTATCTCATCTAGGATTTCTTCATTTGTATTTCTTTTTATAAAGAAGAAATCTTTACCCTTTGCATTTAAATATAATGGTTCACCTTTGTTTATTTTATGTGCATTAACTACTATCATACTCTCTTGAGCTTGTCTAAATATTTCATTTAACTTAACTACATTTATTACCTTAGAATCAATTATATCTTTTAAAACATTTCCGGCTCCAACTGAAGGTAACTGATCGCTATCTCCAACTAATATAACCCGTGTTCCAGGCTTTATCGCCCGTAGTACACTATACATCAATAGTATATCTACCATTGATACTTCATCTAAAATTACAACATCTGCATTAATTGGATCTTCTTCATTTTTTAAGAACATTAAATCATCACTATCAGTAGCAAATCCCATTTCTAATAATCTATGTATAGTTCTTGCTTCTCTTTGAGACGTCTCACTCATTCTCTTTGCTGCACGACCTGTAGGTGCTGCTAATACTACCCTTTTTTTATTATTTTCAAAGATTTTTATTATAGTATTTATAGTCGTAGTTTTACCAGTCCCTGGTCCTCCAGTTATAACTAAAACACCTGTATTTATAGCTTCTTTAACCGCTAATACTTGATTATTAGCTAATTTTATATTTTCCTCTTCTTCTAAAAGTCTAATTTCTTCATCTATATCAATGTTTAAATCATCAACTTCACTTTGAGATAATTTAATTATTTGCTTGCATACACCATTTTCTGACATATAATATGGCATTAGATAAACTAACTGATTATTATTTAATAATTCTATATGTACTTTTTGATCATAAGCTAGCCCCATAATACAATTATCTATCATAGACTCGTCTACATCTAATATTTTTTTAGATTCTTGAATTAAAATATCCTTCGGTAAATATGTATGACCACTACTCAATGACTGATTTAAAGCATATAATATGCCTTGACATATTCTATCTTCTGAATATTTATCTATACCAATTTTGCTAGCAATTTCATCTGCTATTTTAAATCCAATTCCTCTTATATCTTCTGCCAGTCTATATGGATTTTTATTAATAATGTCTATCGATTTATTTTTATATCTTTTGTATATTTTTAAGCAGTAATTAGGAGTTATACCATATGGAGATAGTTCTATTATTATATTTCGAAGTTCTCTGTTTTCTTCATAACTTTTTACTATTTGTTTTAATTTTTTTCCACCTATGCCTTCTACTTCTTCTAAACGTTCTGGATTATTTTGTATTATATCTAGTGTATTCACACCAAATTTATCAATAATCCTCTTTGCCATTTTCTCACCTATACCATGTATCATTCCAGATGCTAAATATGCATATATACCTTCTAGAGATGTTGGTGTAACCGGCATAAATTTACTTACTTCAAATTGAGTTCCATAAGTTTTATGATTTACCCACTTTCCTTCTACTTCTATGCTCTCTCCTACTGATAAAGTTGGCATACATCCAACGATTACAATTTCATCCATACTATTTGCCAAATGAGCTATAGTATATCCATTGTCTTCATTTTTAAATACTATGTCACTTATCATTCCTTCTATTCTTTCCATATCACTTCTCCTACAAACAAATAGTGTCTTTATCATACACCTAATTTGTAACTATTATACATTTTATAAACAATAAAATAAAGGGCACATTAAAAGATATATCATATCTTAAATATGCCCTTTGTGCTATTTATCTATTTCATCATTTCACATTCTAATGCTTGTTTTCTTAATGTTTCTGCTTTATCAGTTCTTTCCCATGGTAAGTTTAAGTCATTTCTTCCAAAGTGTCCATAAGCTGCTACTTGTTTATAGATAGGTTTTCTTAGATCTAAATCTCTTATAATTGCTCCTGGTCTTAAGTCAAAGTTTTTATTTACCAATTCAACTAATGCTTCTTCTGAAACTTTTCCAGTACCAAATGTATCTATAAATATTGATAAAGGCTTAGCAACACCTATAGCATATGCTAACTCTATCTCACACTTTTCAGCAAGTCCTGCTGCTACTATATTTTTAGCAACATATCTTGCAGCATAAGCTGCTGATCTATCAACTTTAGTTGGATCTTTTCCTGAGAATGCTCCACCACCATGTCTAGAATATCCTCCATAAGTATCTATTATTATTTTTCTACCAGTAAGACCTGTATCCCCTTGAGGACCTCCTATAACGAATCTTCCTGTTGGGTTTATATATATCATAGTTTCTTCATCAAGTAATTCAGCTGGTATAACATGTTTAATTACATGCTCTATTAAATCTCTTCTTATTGTATCATTATCTATATCTTCTGAATGTTGAGTAGATATAAGAACTGTATGAACTCTAATAGCTTTAGTTCCATCATATTCAACTGTAACTTGAGTTTTACCATCAGGTCTTAAGTAATCTAGTAATCCAGATTTTCTAACTTCAGTTAATCTTCTAGCTAATTTATGTGCTAATGATATTGGTAGTGGCATTAATTCTTCAGTTTCATTACATGCAAAACCGAACATTATTCCCTGATCTCCTGCACCAACATTTTCAATTTCCTCTTCTGTAACTTCTCCAACCTTATTTTCTAAAGCTTCATCAACACCCATAGCTATATCTCCTGATTGCTCATCTATAGATGTAATTACAGCACAAGTATTGCAGTCAAATCCAAATTTAGCTCTTGTATATCCTATTTCTTCTACTGTACTTCTTACTAATTTTGGAATATCAACATATGCTGATGTAGTTATTTCACCCGCAACTAAAACTAAACCTGTTGTAACAGTTGTTTCACAAGCTACTCTTGATAATGGGTCCTTTTCTAATAATGCATCTAGTATTGCATCTGATATTTGATCACAGATCTTATCTGGATGCCCTTCTGTAACTGATTCTGATGTAAATAAATGTCTTGCCATTTTATATCCTCCCTTTAATTTAATAAATTATATTTTTTTATTTTGTATAAATTGTAGGGGTTTATATTAATTGAACTATTAATCTTTTCAATTAAAAAAACCTCTCCTTATACAAGAAGAGGTTAATCATTACACATTTAATGTACTAATTAACTAACCTCATCTTTCAAGACTTATAAAAAATCTTGTAGGAATTAGCACCTTTTCCCTTTTGGGGCGGTTGCCGGGCTTCATAGGGCCTATCCCTCAGCCTCTCTTGATAAGGTAATAAATATTTTCATATTTATTATGAGTCGTTTTTATCCTTATTAATAATATTTTCTTTTTTTATTTTAATTATTAACTTTAGATATATATTACTATTTTCTTTAGATATATATTACTATTTTTTTAATTTAATGTCAAGGATATATAGTTTTATATGTCAGTAATTGTTATTTAAAAATAACAAGTTTTTGTGATTTTATCTATATAATATATAGTAGGGTAATTATTTAAAATTTACTTTATATTATAATATGATGCGTTATTAAAACTTAAGGTTAGGCATTTTTTAGATTATATATTCATATATTTTTGAAGGAGGTGTTCCTATGTATTTAGCTAAAGTAAATTATAAAAAAGAAAATGTAGCTCAAGTGTTAAGCTTAATACTAAAAGATATTATAAACGAAAATACTATTGTTATTTGTATAGGAACAGATAGGGCTATAGGTGATGCTCTTGGCCCTTTAGTTGGAACTATGCTAAAAAATAGCGATTTTAAATACCCTGTTTACGGTACTTTAGATAATCCTATTCATGCTTTAAATATATACGAGTCAATTGAAGAAATAAAAAATCTTCATCCTAAAGGAGAGTTTCTAGCTATAGATGCTTGCCTAGGAGCTAAAAATAGTATAGGTAATATACAAATTAGAAAAGGTCCTATTTTACCTGGAAAAGGTGTTGGTAAAAAACTACCTCAAGTTGGAAGTTACTCAATAGTAGGTATAGTAGATAAGATTGATGAAAGCAATAGATTTTCATTTAATAATGTTCGTCTTAGCTTTGTCTTAGAACTATCAGAAACTATAGCTCTTTCTTTACTTCTTGCTACTTAAAAAGTAACCGGTATCAATATACTTAAAATTATATAATAAAAAATGAACTCTAGTTTATTTCTAGAGTTCATTTTTTATATCTTAATAATCTTAAAATAATATTTAATTATCTCTTTTTAAACGTCCCACCCGTTTCTAATAAATCTAATGAACTTAATGAGCTTCCAGTTCCTTTTGCAACACAAGATAATGCATCTTCAGCTACAATTACCTTTATTCCTGTGCTTTCTTCAATTCTCTTATCTAAACCGTCTAATAAAGAGCCTCCACCTGTCATTATAATCCCTCTATCACTTATATCTGCAGCCAACTCTGGTGGCGTTTGTTCTAGTACAAAACGTGTAGCTACTAATATTTGTTCTATACATTCACTAATTGCATCTAGTATTTCAGCAGAAGATATTTTCATAGATTCTGGAAGACCTGTAATTAAGTTTCTTCCACTAACTTTCATATATCTTTCTTCTTCTAATTTCATTGCAGTACCTATTTCAATCTTTAGCTTTTCTGCACTTCTTTCTCCTATAAGAAGGTTCTTTTGTTTTTTTATATACCTTACTATAGCTTCATCAAATTTATCTCCACCAACTTTTATAGATGTACTTACAACAGCTCCTCCTAGAGATATAATTGCTATATCAGCAGTACCTCCTCCAATATCTATTACCATATTTCCATTTGGTTGAGATATATCTACTCCAGCTCCGATTGCTGCTGCTATTGGCTCTTCAATTATATAAACCTCTCTTGCTCCAGCTAAACGTGTAGCTTCTTCTACGGCTCTTTTCTCAACTTCTGTAACGCCCGTTGGAACACATACCATTATTCTTGGCATAAAAAATCTTCCGAATCCTTTTTTATCTACCACTTTTTCAACAAAGTACTTTAACATTTTTTCAGTAACATCATAGTCTGATATTACACCATCTCTTAATGGTCTTATAGCAACTATATTACCTGGTGTTCTACCTATCATTCTTCTAGCTTCTTCACCTACTGCTAATACTGAATTAGTTCTTTTATCTATAGCTACAACAGATGGTTCTTCTAAAACTATACCTTTTCCACTTACATAAACTATTACATTTGCCGTCCCTAAATCTATACCTATATCAACTCTAGCCATATTTTCAACTCCTCTTTGTCTTTCTACTTTTGTATATCTTATACTCCTAGATACAAGATATACAAATTTCATAATTTAGTCAAGAAAAAGATGTAGGTTTTATCCTACATCTTTTTTGTGTTCTTTCTCATATTTTAGCTTTGTTGCTAAACCTCCCCTTATATGTCTTTCAGATTTATTTTTTTCTAAAACCTTTTTAACCTCTTTTGCTAGAGATGGGTTTATTTCTTCTAATCGTTCAGTTACATCTTTGTGTATGGTACTTTTACTTACTCCAAAAGTTTTGGCAGTTTGTCTTACAGTAGTATTTTTCTCTAGTATATATTTTGCTACGATTATGGCTCTTTCCTCTATATGCGATTTCAAAATTTCCCCTCCCTCATATACCAGCCTTAATGATATATATGTAAAAATAAAAAAAAATATAACAGACTTTATCAAAATGATTAAGCCTGTTATATTTTTTAATTTACTAAAGACATTGGATCTATAGAGTTTTCGCCTTCATAAGCTTCTACATGTATATGCTCTTCTTCTTTACACTCTACTCTAGTTGTATTTCCAGCTAGCCCTATACATTCGCCTTCCTTTATGTCTTGATTTTTTTCTACTTTTATATCTTCACCTAAGTTTGAATATACCACCGTTACATTATCAGACTTCACTTTTACTGACATTCCATATTCATCATCTTCATACACATCTACCACTGTACCGTCCATTAGTGACTTTATTTCTTGATTGCTTACTACACTTACATCGATACCTTTGTGTATTTCCCATACATTTAAAGTTTTTGAATAACTAGGTTCAGTTTCTGAATACTCTCTTATTACCTCTTTGCCAAGAAAACTTAGTTTGTTATCTATCTTTTCTTGATTCTCTTTTGCATTACTTAAGTTTTGGTCAGAATCAGTTGTTGTTGCTATTGCATCTTCTTCTTTATCATTATCTATTAAGTGTATTTCTTCATTATCTTCTACAATTTTATCATTGCTGGCTAATTTGTTTACATTATTATTTGTTAGCCAAACTCCTCCTATCGCTACTAAACAAACGCATACAAATAGTGATAAATAGAAAATATCATTTTCTAATAACTTTTTCTTCATACAGCACCTCCAAATATATTAATACATTTGGAGTGTTTCCTGTATTTTCTAATTTTATACAATTTATCTACACATTTTTAATATAAATCTTTTATTTCCACTCCAGTGTAGTAATGTTTCAGTATTTCATAATATAAAAAGCCTTCTTCTGCCATTCCTTGAGCTCCCCATTGACTCATACCAACACCGTGTCCGTATCCCTTTACATTAAATCGCACATTGTCCTCACTAAGTTTTATTTCAAAATTAGCTGAATTAAGATTGAATACACTTCTAATATTAACTCCTGTTAATTCTTTATCTCCTATTTTAATCTTGTCTACAGCTCCTCCTGTACTTCTATTTAATATTTTAATTTCATTCTCTAAATCATTTGAATTTATGCTTATACTCGGATAACTACTTTTTATATATCTTATAAAATCAGATTTGCTTATAACTACTTCTGATGTGTATTTTGGTGATTCTCCATCATATGGACTACTTACTGATCTTAAATATGGATACATGGTTGAAAAAACTTCTTCACTATCTTCTGTTTTTCCTGATGATGTAGAAAAATATAATGGTAGTATAGGTTCACCATTATATACTAAAATTTGCCCTCTAGTTTCATCAACAGCCTGTTTTATTTTAGTATATGATTCATTCATCCACTCACTACCATTTGTTGCTTCTAACTCTTCATAACTTTTATATTCTTGGCAATGCTTATAGTTGGTACATACTACTGCATTATTATGTCCACTTGCACTTGGATTTTCTTTTTTATACATTACAAATGTCCTTGCTGCTATAGCCTGAGCTTTTAATGCTTCTATATCAAACTTTGCTGACATTTCTCCTGATAATACACCATATAAGTAAACTTCTATATTCATAGACTCTATTTTACCTTTATTTGTGTTATATACATTTATTGCAGGCACATCTCCATTAACAGTTTCATAGTTAGTTTGCTCATTTTGCTCTTCAACATTACCAATCTTAACTTTAAATCCTTCTTCCATACTACTTGTACTTGGTTCCTTAAAAAAAATAGTACTAATAGCAACTGGTACAAGTATACATACAAAAACTAATCCCGCTAAAATTACTAAAGGGTTCTTCATATACTTTCCTCCTTAGCTTGGCTAATTATCTTTAAAGTATATGAAAAACCCCTTACATTTATTACTTAACTATTATTTAATTAATCTTCTACGATTTCTATATTTCCACCTAGTGCTGTTATCTTCTTGTCGATATCTACATATCCTCTTTGTATATGGTATATTTCACCTATTTCAGTGTCTCCTTCAGCTATAAGACCACATAATATAAGCGCTGCTCCTGCTCTTAAATCTGTAGCATTAACTTTCGCTCCGTACAGTTTATCTACACCTTTTACTACAGCCGTTCTTCCTTCTATTTTTATGTTTGCACCCATTCTATTGAACTCTGCAACATGCATGTATCTATTTTCAAAAACAGTTTCTATAACTACACCTGTCCCTTTAGATACAGTAAGCATAGCCATAAATTGAGCTTGAACATCTGTTGGGAATCCTGGATGTGGTAAAGTTTTTATATCTATTGATTTTAAAGTCTCTGGACCTATAACTCTAACTGCATTTTCTAACTCTATTATTTTACATCCAGCTTCTTTTAATTTAGCTGTAACTGGCTTTAAATGCTCCATTAAAACATTCTCTATAGTTATATCACCTTTTGTCATAGCTGCTGCAACCATATAAGTAGCCGCTTCTATTCTATCTGGTATAACAGTATGCTCTGCACCTCTTAATTCCTTAACACCTTTTATTCTTATAGTGTTAGTTCCTGCGCCTTTTATATCTGCGCCCATTTCATTTAAAAAGTTAGCTAAATCTACTATCTCTGGTTCTTCTGCAGCATTTTCTATTATAGTAGTTCCTTCTGCTAGTGATGCTGCCATCATTATATTTTCAGTTGCTCCTACTGATGGAAAATCTAAATATAACTTACATCCTTTTAATTTTTCAGTTCTAGCTTCAACGAATCCATGATCTATTTCAACATCAGCACCTAAGCATCTAAATCCTTTTAAATGTAAATCTATTGGTCTTGTACCTATAGCACATCCTCCTGGCATAGATATTTTTGTATGATTGAATCTTGATAATAAAGGTCCCATAACTAAGAATGATGCTCTCATTTTTCTTACTAACTCATATGGAGCTTCACATGTAGTTATATTTGTCGCATCAACAGTTAATGTTTTATCTTCATATTCAACTTCCGCTCCTAAATGTCTTAATAAATCAGATATAACATGAACATCTCTTAAATTTGGAACTTCTCTTATTACAGATTTTCCCTTTGCTAGTAATGTTGCTGCTATAATTGGTAAAACAGCATTTTTTGCTCCATCTATTTTAACTGTACCATTAAGTGGGTTACTTTTCTTTACAATTATCTTAGCCATCTTATTTGATCTCCTCTTAGTAATCTAGTTTTATAATCGGTGTAGCTATATATATGAGTGTTTTCTCATCATCCTCGCTATACCTAATTCCTATATTTAAATTTATCTTTTTGCCAAAACATTCTAAGTAATCTTCTTTTAATACCTTACTATATGCCGTCACAGATAAAAAATTCTCTTCTTGTACTTTTTCAATAACTTCAGCATTCATATTATATAATATTTCATCTAAAATATCATTATATTTATCGTTTTGTAACTTTTTGCCATATTCTCCAGCTATACAAGTATATATTTCATACTTGCAATTGTAATTATTCAGAGAATCCTCTAAAATATCGTAAATATCCACTATATTTTTATATACTTTATTATCTAATATGTCAACCATTAAGTAAGATTCTGTTTTATTTTTTTTTATTGCTACTATAGATATACTAGAGTTATTATCCTTTCCTTGGGTATATATTTGATTTTCATCGTCATTCCACTTTTCTTCTATCTTCACATCACTTTCTTCCATACCTAAATCTGTAATTATATCTATACATATAGATTTTAATTCATCTTTGCTTATATTATAATCAATACTTGCATTTGCTTTTATGCTATAAAACTTAAACTCTGCACCTGTATCTTCAAAAGTATTTAAAAATCTATCATATGAATTGTTTAATTTTATATCTGCATAAGATGATATTGATCCTAACATTACTAAAATAATAAACAAAGAAATATATTTTAATTTTTCCATGAATAATCCCCCTTAAAACTCTAAATTTATATTTAAATTATTAACAAATTTAAAGAGGATATACTTCATAGTTATTTTATATTATAAATATAAAAAATAAATTCCTGTTAATTTAATATAAATAAATTAAAAGGCTGAGACATAATATCTCAGCCCTATTAATTATTCTACAAATTACTTTAATAATATTTATTTATTTTTTATTCTACTGTTACTGATTTCGCTAAGTTTCTTGGCTTATCTACATCACAGCCTCTTTGCACTGCAACATAGTAAGATAATAATTGAAGTGGTAAAACAGTTAGTATACTTGATAATACATCATCAACATTTGGTATATATATTACCTTATCCGCTGCTTTTTCTACTTCTTTATTATGCTCTTGAGCAATAGCTATAACATAAGCTCCTCTAGCTTTAACTTCTTGCATATTAGATACCATCTTTTCGAAAAGCTCTTCTTGAGTAGCTATTGCTATAACAGGAGTTCCTTCTTCTATTAGTGCTATTGTACCGTGTTTTAATTCTCCTGCTGCAAATGCTTCTGCATGAATATAAGATATTTCTTTTATCTTTAGAGCACCTTCCATAGCTAAATTATAATCTAATCCTCTACCTAAATAGAACGCGCTAGTTGCATTTCTTAATTCTTTAGCTACATCTTCTTTTATATGAGTTTCTTGTTCTAATGCTCTAGAAACTAACTCTGACATTTCTTTTAATTTATCGATCATTTCATTATAGTACTCTCTGCTTATAGTACCTTTCTTTATAGCAAAATCTAAAGCTATCATGTAGAATGATACTAATTGAGTAGTATAAGCTTTAGTAGATGCAACTGATATTTCAGGACCTGCCCAAGTATAGAATACATCATCAGATTCTCTAGCTATAGAAGAACCAACAACATTAGTTACTGATAGTATTCTCGCTCCCTTTTCTTTAGCATATCTTAAAGATGCTAAAGTATCTGCAGTTTCACCAGATTGACTTACTAGTATTAATAAAGTCTTATTGTCTATATACGGATCTCTATATCTAAACTCAGATGCTATATCAGTTATAACTGGTATATGAGCAAACTTTTCTATTGCAAATTTACCAACAAGACCTGCATGATATGCAGTACCACATGCAACGATATATACTCTATTTATTTTATCTAAATCTTCTTTAGTCATTTTTATATCATCTAATTGGATTTCTCCATTAGCGTTTAATCTTCTTAATAAAGTTTCTTTAACTCCATTTGGTTGTTCATATATTTCCTTTAACATAAAGTGGTCATATCCACCTTTTGAAGCAGCTTCTACATCCCAAGTTATTTCATTTAATTCTTTTTCAACAACATTTCTATTTTCATCTAAAACAGTAACATTGTTGTCTTTTATATGGACATATTCTCCATTTTCTAAGAAGTAAACATTTCTAGTATACTTTAATATTGCAGGTATATCTGAAGCTATAAAATTTTCATCTTCTCCAAGACCTACAATTAATGGGCTGTCTTTTCTTACAGCTACTAATTCATTGTTATTATCTTTACATATAACTCCTAATGCATATGCTCCTCTTAATTTTTCAGTTGCTTTATATACAGCATCTAATAAGTTTCCTTCATAAAACTTATCTACTAAGTGTGCCACGACTTCTGTATCTGTTTGAGATAAAAATACAACACCTTCAGCTTGTAATTCTTCTCTTAATTCCATATAGTTCTCGATTATACCGTTATGAACTACAGCTATTGTTTTATCCATATTAAAATGAGGATGTGAGTTTACATCAGATGGCTCACCATGAGTAGCCCATCTAGTATGCCCTATACCTAATCCGCCTTTAATAGGATTTTGTTCCAGGTCTTCTGCAAGTATTGCAAGTCTTCCCTTGAACTTTCTTATTTCTAATTCATTTCCTACACTTACTGCAACTCCAGCTGAGTCATATCCTCTATACTCAAGCTTAGAAAGTCCTTCTATAAGAACTTCAGTTGCCTGTCTATTTCCTAAATATCCAACTATACCACACATATTTTGTAGCCTCCTAAAAAAATTAATATATTTTTTAAGAGTAGGTCATATAAGTTTACTTGAGCTTCTCTTTGTCCACAGGATCACTCCTATGTTTTAAAGAAGTTCTTCGATGGTAAACACACCGCAGAGCATCCGCCGATAATTCGATTAACTCTGTCCTCGTCAACTTAGAAACAATTACGTTTAATTAAAAAGAGACGATATCTAAGTTCTGGCGCTTATAAAATAAGATTACATATATTTAAATTAAAAATATATATTAAGAAGCATATATTATAAAAACTTAATCTAATGCTTCTTAATATATATCTACTTTCATATATTTAATCTATATTTATTAAGATAACTTTTCTTGTATTAAGTTAGCTAAGTTTGTAGCTAATTCTTTTATTTGACCTTCCTCTTTACCCTCTAGCATAACTCTCACTAATGGTTCTGTTCCCGATGGTCTTATTAAGACTCTTCCACATCCATCTAATAAGTTTTCTATTCTTGCTATTTCATCACTTATTTCTTTTACTTCCATATATCTATTTTTATTTTCATTGCTTATTCTTGCATTAACTAAAACTTGTGGATATTGATTCATAACTGATGCAAGCTCCGACAAAGTTTTATTTTCTTCTAATACTATTTTAGACAGAATTAAAGAACTTAAAACACCATCTCCAGTAGTATTATAATCTAAGAAAATCATATGTCCTGATTGTTCTCCTCCTAAATTATAACCACTATTCTTCATTTCTTCAAGTACATATCTATCTCCAACAGCAGTTGTAGCTAATTTAACACCATTTTCTTTAGCAGCTATAGTTAATCCTATGTTACTCATTACTGTAACAACTAAAGTATCTTGAGCTAATTTATTTTTCTTTTTTAAATAAATAGCACTTAATATCATTATATGATCGCCATCGACTATTTGTCCCTTTTCATTAACAGCAATTAATCTATCTGCATCTCCATCATATGCTAATCCTAAGTCTGCTTTGTTTTCTAAAACATCTTCTTGAAGTCTTTCTGGATGTGTTGATCCACATTTATCATTTATATTGTTCCCATCTGGCGTACTATTTATTGATACTACATCTGCTCCTAATTCTTTAAATACTGCTGGTGCAACTTCATATGCCGCTCCATTTGCGCAATCTAATACAACTTTTAAACCTTTAAAATCTACATTTATAATAGATTTAAGATAATTAACATAATCCTTTTTAGCATCATGCTTGTGTATTCTTCTACCAACATGTTCTCCAACTGGTGAACTTTGTACTTTTTCAATGTCATCTATATATGTTTCTATTTCTAATTCTATTGAATCATCTAGTTTATACCCATCTTTATTAAAGAATTTTATACCATTATATTCAACTGGATTATGTGATGCTGATATTACAACTCCACAATCAGCATTATATTCTTTTGTTAAATAAGCAACTGCTGGTGTTGGTACAACTCCTACTGTTATAACATCACACCCTACTGACATTAGACCTGATATTAATGCTGCTTCTAACATATCACCTGATATTCTAGTATCTTTTCCTACAACAACTTTAACTCTATGATCTCCCTTTGCTAAAACATATCCACCTGCTCTACCTAGTTTATATGCTAAGTCACAAGTAAGTTCTGTATTAGCGATTCCTCTTACTCCATCAGTACCGAAATATTTTCTCATTAATAATCTCCTTTCAACTTGAAAAGCTTTTTTAAAATACTATATCTATTTATATTCTATTATTTTCATATTTGATATTATAAGTCATATGAGTATTTTAATACTAATGTAAAAAAAAGACAACAGAAACCCAATTCTATTGTCTTATTTTTATTATTTTTTACTATTTTTTACTTAATTTTTATTATTCTTTATATTTTAATTGAATTTATTTATATGTAATAATATTAGGATTTATTGTTATTGCATTAAATTCAAATTTTGACTCATATCTTATAGGGTAGCTATCACTTTGTTCAGATGCATCTATGTATAATGTAATATCTGATTTATTTAACCCATGTAAATCATTATTATATTCTATATCTACCTCTACACTTTCAGGTATATCTAAAGTTGATATATCTATATTTCTATTATTTCTTATTTCTATATCATCTTTCCCATAACTAAACTTACTAGTTAATCCCTTTAACGATTCTAGTTGTACTGTTAGATTTATATTTTCACCTATAACTATCCCATTTGGAACTTCTAACTTAATATTAATAGGCTCTCCTACTTTTAATGCTGTTACATCAATTGGCTGTGTATTTATAGATGTTATTGTATCAACTATATCTTTCTTTCCTTTTATAGTTATAGTATTTTGACTTATCTTATATTGTTCCTTATCAATATTTTCATCAGTAAATACAGCGCTTATTGGAACATTCTTTTCAACCAGTAATGTTACATCTGCATTTACAGATGAGTTTTCAAGCTCTACACCTTTAACTTCTGTTCCATTCTCGTCAATAGGAATAAGCTTTAGTGACGTTAAAAAGCTACTTTTACTCTCATCTAATGTTAATGTTGCTTGAAGCTTTTGAACTTGCTGTACTAGGCTTCTAGGGCCTGATATCTTTATGCTTTCTTTTTCTAAATCAATAACATCTAAATTATCTTTATATTTTCCTTTAACAGATACATCTATTAATCTTTTTTCTTCTACAACTTTTTCTAAAGATATTATTAATGTATCTGGTTTAAATGCATATGAAACACCTTTTGATATATCAGCTTTTAAATATAATGCATTATTTCCTTCTTTAGGATTAATTATAGTTCCATATGCCCTTATATCATCTTTAGATACATTTTTTAATGCTGACAACTTTCCTGTAATATATATGCTTGTTGTTAAGTCCGCTTCAGGATAAATTACAAAATCACTATTTGTTAGTTCATCCATATTAGTTATTGTAACAGGTATGTTTTCAAATGTTTTAGTCTCTTGTGGATCCACAACAAGTACTACATACATCCATAATACTAATGCACTTAAGAGAGAAATTAGCTTTATTTTTGTGTTTTCTTTTAGTTTTTCAATCATCTAAATATACCACCTTTTAAAAAACTTTTTTCTTCTGCATTGCTCTTTAAATTATTTTGTAATATATTAGTCATTCTCTCTTTTGAAATATTTCTATATAATTTACCTGATTTAGCTATAGATACTTCTCCAGTTTCTTCAGATACTATTAAAGTTATGCAATCTGATACTTCACTTACTCCCACACCAGCTCTATGTCTTGTTCCTAAATCTTTACTTAAATCTTTGCTTTGAGTTAATGGTAAAAAGCATGCAGCTGCTTTTACTTTAGAATCTCTTATAACCACTGCTCCATCGTGTAGTGGCGTATTTGGAATAAATATATTTATTAGTAATTGTCTTGAGACATCCCCATCTATTTCTGTACCAGTACTTATTATATCCGAAATTTTTGTCTTTCTTTCCATTATAATAAGTGCACCTATTTTTTGTCTTGATAGAGAATAAAGAGCCTCTACAATTTCCTCTATTGTCTTATGTAAATCTTCATTTGTATTATTTCCTTTTACAAACAAACTAAACTGAGCTCTACCGATATGTTCTAACCCTGCTCTAAGCTCAGGCTGAAAAATTATAATTGCTGCTAGAATACCAATTTGAAGAGTGTTAGCTAGCAAAAAATAAAGTGTATGTAACCTAAAAGTTGAACTAAGATAAGTTGCTAATAATAAAAATACAACTCCTTTAAGAACCTGTTCTGCCCTTGTATCTTTTATAAACATAAAAATTTTATAAAAGATATATGCTACTATGGATATATCAATCAAGTCAAATAAATTCATTGCCAAGATATTATTTAAAAATCCATCAAAAAAAGACTTTATATCGAACACAGTCTTACCCTCCTGTTTAATGATTACTTATCATTTATATTATGTATTATACTATATTAATATAAGTATATACAAATTATTTGATATCTACTTAACTTTATTATTTTAAATAAAAAAAAAGTTTCACAAATGTGAAACTTTTTATTGGTGAGCGCACAGGGATTCGAACCCCGGACACACGCCTTAGAAGGGCGTTGCTCTATCCAGCTGAGCTATGCACCCATAATATTAAATAATGGAGCGGGAAACGAGATTCGAACTCGCGACTTCAACCTTGGCAAGGTTGCGCTCTACCACTGAACTATTCCCGCTTAAATGGCGACCTGGAAGGGACTCGAACCCTCGACCTCCAGCGTGACAGGCTGGCATTCTAACCAGCTGAACTACCAGGCCGCATAAATGGTGGGACTAACAGGGCTCGAACCTGTGACCCCCTGCTTGTAAGGCAGGTGCTCTCCCAGCTGAGCTATAGTCCCGGGAAATGGTGACCCATAGGGGAATCGAACCCCTGTTACCGCCGTGAAAGGGCGGTGTCTTGACCGCTTGACCAATGGGCCATTTTAATGGTTGCGGAGGTAGGACTTGAACCTACGACCTTCGGGTTATGAGCCCGACGAGCTGCCAACTGCTCCACCCCGCGATATTGAATATGGTGCCGAAGACCGGAATCGAACCGGTACGAGAGGTAAGTCCCGCAGGATTTTAAGTCCTGTGCGTCTGCCAGTTCCGCCACTTCGGCACTTTACGTGGCTATGTCTTACTCTCCCAGGAGGTTGCCCTCCAAGTACCATCAGCGCTAAAGAGCTTAACTTCTGTGTTCGGAATGGGAACAGGTGTATCCTCTTTGCTATAATAACCACATAATTTACTTATCACACATATAAAATATTAACATATTTAAGAAAATTTGTCAATAAATAGAGTTAGTACTCTAAAAACTGCATATCATTTATTGATTTATCATTTAAATTTATTGGTCAAGTCCTCGACCTATTAGTATCGATAAGCTAAATACATTACTGCACTTACACCTTCGACCTATCAACCAGGTAGTCTTCCTGGGGTCTTACCCTTACGGTGGGAAATCTTATCTTGAAGTC
>NZ_UWOT01000026.1:0-8936 GCF_900604535.1 Romboutsia sp. Marseille-P6047 | reverse complement strand
GAGTATTAACTCTAAAACTTAATATAAGTTAATCGAAAGATTATGTGGTTATTATAGCAAAGAGGATACACCTGTTCCCATTCCGAACACAGAAGTTAAGCTCTTTAGCGCTGATGGTACTCGGAGGTCAACCTCCCGGGAGAGTAAGACGTAGCCACGTAATCTTTTTTGTTATATAAAAAATTTAAAAGTATCGTTATTGATTTATTTAATTATAAATTATAAAATATTATTTAAAGTATAAACTATAATAATTTCAACTTAGAAACTACTAAAAATTGGTTTTAGAGGAATATGAGGTGTATTATGAATTTAAATGAAAGAAGAGAGAAACTTCTAGATATAATAGAAAAATCTAATAAGCCTATAAAGGGAAGTGAACTAGCAGATCTGCTAAGTGTAAGTAGGCAAATAATAGTTCAAGATATAGCACTTATAAGAGCTAGTGGAAAAGAAATTGTAGCCACTCCTCAAGGATATATAGTATTTAATCAAAGTAAAAAAATAGAAGGTAAAATACAATGTAAAAATCATAATAATAATGAAGAACTATTTGACGAGTTAAAGGTAATAGTTGATATGGGCGGAATAGTTAAAGATGTTATTGTAAATCATCCTATATATGGAGAAATAAGGGCTGAATTAAATATATCATCTCTTAGAGATATAAAAGAATTCATGGAAAAAGTTAAAAATGATGAGTTTAGGCAACTATCCTCTTTAACAAAATATGATCATAGTCACACAATAGAAGTTGCAAAAAAAGAAATATTAGACGAAATTATAGAAATATTAGACGAAAAAGGTATGTTATCTAACTAATAATATCTATTAATTTTCAATAAACATAAAAAAGAAAACAAAATCGAATAATAGTATTGAAAGTTGTTAATATATATAATATAATGTTTATCAAATAAAACAATTAGTTACAAGCTATGAAGGAAAATAGTAAAAGACATATTTGTATTCAGAGAATGAGTGGTTGGTGAGAACTCATAACAATGGTTTTTGAATCCATTCCAGAGCTTCTAATCGGAAATTATAGTAAGATTAGACGTATGACCTACGTTACAGGATTGAGAGAATTGTGTATTTTGTACATGATTAATTAGGGTGGCAACGCGGATAAAAGACTTTCGTCCCTTTTATAGGGAGTAGAAGGTCTTTTTTTATTACCAAATTTACTGGTATAGTAAGCCAATCTAGAAAATAAATAGATTATTTATAATAAAATTTCCGGAAAATGTAAATAATGCTAGTATAAAAATTTTTAATTAACTAAATAAAATATATTTAAGAGATATATAAAAATTAGGAGGGTAAAATGTTAGATATAAGAAGAATTAGAGAAAATTTAGAAGATATTAAAAAAGCAATGGACAGAAGAGGTGAAAAAGAATTCAACCTTGATATAGTAGTAGAATTAGATGATAAGAGAAGAGATCTACTTAAAGAAGTAGAAGTAATGAAAAATGAAATGAATGTTGAGTCTAAAAAAATACCTCAATTAATAAAAGAAGGTAAGGATGTAACCGCAGATAAAGCAAGATTAAAAGAGTTATCTGATAAGATAAAAGAATTAGATGAAAAAGTTAGAACTGTATCTAATGAAATAGAATATAACTTAATGAGAATACCAAATGTGCCAAACCCTGAAGTTCCACAAGGAACAACTGATGAAGATAATGTTCAAATAAGAACTTGGGGAGAACCTACTAAGTTTAATTTTGAACAAAAAGCTCACTGGGATATAGGTACAGGATTAGGAATATTAGACTTTGAAACTGCAGGTAAAATAACTGGATCAAGATTTACACTATACAAAGGTTTAGGCGCTAGACTTGAAAGAGCATTAATAAACTTCTTCTTAAATACTCATACAGAAGAAAATGGATATACAGAAGTATTACCTCCTTTTATGGCTAATAGATCTAGCTTTATAGGAACTGGGCAATTACCAAAGTTCGAAGAAGATATGTTTAAAGTTGAGGGTGTGGATTATTTCTTAATACCAACAGCAGAAGTACCTGTAACAAATATACATAGAGATGAAATACTAACAGTTGATCAATTACCTATAAAATATTGTGCATATACACCATGCTTTAGATCTGAAGCAGGTTCAGCAGGAAGAGATACTAGAGGATTAGTAAGACAACATCAATTTAATAAAGTTGAATTAGTTAAATTTGTTGCTCCAGAAAATTCATATGATGAATTAGAAAAATTAACTAATGATGCAGAAAAAATATTACAAATGTTAGGACTACCATATAGAGTAGTTAAAATATGTACAGGAGACCTAGGATTTACAGCTGCATTTAAATATGATTTAGAAGTATGGATGCCAAGTTATAATAGATATGTTGAAATATCTTCTTGCTCAAACTTTGAAGATTTCCAAGCTAGAAGAGCTGGTATAAGATTCAAGAGAGATAAAAAATCTAAAGCTGAATATGTACATACATTAAATGGTTCAGGATTAGCGGTAGGAAGATGTTTAGCTGCAATATTAGAAAACTACCAACAAGAAGATGGAACTGTTGTAATACCAGAAGCATTAAGACCATATATGGGTGTAGATGTTATAAAATAAAAAATTAAACTTTAATATAAAAGAAAGGGAGCTAATTTAGCTCTCTTTTTATTTATAGCAGTATTATAATAATAAATTTAAGTTGAATTATAAAAGAAAATATGCTAATATAAACTTGTTATAAGTTCTAGGAGGAAATATGGAAAAATTATTCTATATGAAAGAAGCATTAAAAGAGGCAAATAAAGCATATACTAAAGGTGAAACTCCAATAGGAGCTATTATAGTGAAAGATGGTGAAATAATAGCTAGAGCGCATAATTTAACTGAAGAATTGAAAGATAGTACAGCTCATGCTGAAATTTTAGCAATAAAACAAGCTTCAGAGAAATTAGGTGGTTGGAGACTTATGAATTGTGACTTGTATGTTACGATGGAACCGTGTATAATGTGTAGTGGAGCTATAGTTAATTCTAGAATAAAGAAACTTATAATAGGAACTAAGCATATAAAAAATTCATATATAGAAAAACAACATGAATTTAAAATAGATTATTTTGATTTTAATAATATAGAAGTTACGTTTGGAGTAATGAAAGAAGATTGTTCGATCATTTTACAAAAGTTCTTTAAAGACTTACGTAAAAGATAATATGGAGAGATGGTCGAGTCGGTCGAAGGCGCTCGCCTGGAAAGTGAGTATACGTGTTAAAAGCGTATCGTGGGTTCGAATCCCACTCTCTCCGCCAAGAAGTTAATGAATATGGTTGTAATTTTGCTGTACTAGATGGGGAGGTAGCGGTGCCCTGTAACCTGCAATCCGCTATAGCAGGGTTGAATTCCAGCTAGAGGCTTAAAATTTGTAGAGCAGCCCTAAATAAGTGGTGTTGACACTTAGGTCCTACGCAACGAGAGCTCATGAACTCCGTCAGATCAGGAATGAAGCAGCGGTAAGTGATCACTTTCGTGTGCCGTGGGGGAGCCTAAGCCGAGCTAACTGTTTAGGTAACGTCTGTGAGTTTAAGTCAATAGCTGGTGTACAGCATTTAATAATATATAAAAGTAAATCCCTTTAACAGGGATTTTTTTATTTTAAAAAAATGATATAATAATTGAATATGATGGAAAAATTATAAATGAATGATTTTATATTAAGGAGAGAGAAAGATGCATAAAGCATTGTATAGAGTTTATCGACCGCAGAAGTTTGAAGATGTAGTTGGTCAAGAACATATTACTAGGACCTTAAGAAATCAAATAGAAAATAATAATATAGGTCATGCATACTTATTTTCTGGAACTAGAGGTACAGGAAAAACATCTACAGCAAAAATATTTGCAAGAGCAGTAAACTGTTTAAATGGTGTAGATCAAGAACCATGTAATGAGTGTGAAGTATGCAAAGATATATTAAGTGATAACATTATGGATGTTGTAGAGATAGATGCAGCATCTAACAATAGTGTTGATGATATAAGAGAACTTAGGGAGAGCGTTAAGTATTCTCCTACTAAAAGTAAGTATAAGGTATATATAATAGATGAGGTGCATATGTTGTCCCAAGGAGCTTTTAATGCTTTATTAAAGACACTAGAAGAACCACCTTCATATGTAATATTTATATTAGCAACTACAGAACCACATAAGATACCGGCTACTATATTATCTAGATGTCAAAGATTTGATTTTAAGAGAGTTACAGTAAAAGATATTACATCAAGAATGAAAAAAATATGTATAGAAGAAAATATAGAAGTTGAAGAAAAAGCACTTAATTTAATTGCTAGAAATTCACAAGGAGCCCTTAGAGATGCTCTTAGTATATTAGATCAATGTATTTCATTTGGAAATGAAAAAATTGAATATAAGGATGTAGTAGAATTATTAGGAACTGTTAATATAGAACAATTATTTGATTTAGCACAGTACATAATAGATCAGAATACAAAAGAATCACTTAAAGTTTTAAATGAATTTATAATATGGGGTAAAGACATAAGAAACTTAATTAATGATTTAATAGATCATTTTAGAAATTTAATGATCTGTAAAGTATCAAATGATTTAGATGAAATAATTTCTTTGCCAGAAGAAATTATTGAACAATTAAAAAAACAGGCTAATACTGTAAACAATAATGATTTAATAAGGATATTAAATATACTATCAACTACTCAAGATAATATAAAAACAGCATCTAATCCTAGAGTTGTAGCAGAAGTAACTATGATGAAGATAGCTCAGCCTATGTTTGAGAATAGTAAAGAAGCATTAATTAAAAGAATAGAAAACTTAGAAAAAACAATTGAAAGTGGTAATATAACGGTTACCACAATAAAAGAGAATAATAATCAAATTGTTGATGATTCTGCTAATAAGGATGAAGCAATAGAGTATGAACAAGTAAAGAGTGAGGATGTTAAATTAATAGAACAATCTTGGAAGAATATATTAAAAAGTATAAGGGCAGACAAAAACATGCCTGTATACGCACTTTTAGGTGATGTAAGAGATTTCAATGTATACAATAGTCAATTATATTTAATATTTGATGATAATTATGGATTTGCTAAAACTAGGTTAAGTTCACCAGATACAATAGAATATATACAAAATAAGATAAGAGAAATAATTAATAGAAGTTTTATTGTGAAAATATTCTTAAAGTCTGAAGTAAAAGATGTAGAATTAGCTATAAAAGAAACGTCTCAAGATAAGGGTGAAGAAATTTTAAAAAATATAGTTAGCCCAGAAGTGTTAGAAGTAAAGGATCATATAGAGGAAAATTAGATCAAATAATAAATATTTATTTATGATATAATATAAAAATAAAGAATTTTAAGGAGGAAGAGTAATATGGCTAAGAAAAATTTTGGTGGAATGATGCCTGGAAACATGAATAATATATTAAAGCAGGCTCAAAAGATGCAAGAAAATATGCAAAAAATGCAAGAAGAGTTAGAATCTAAAGAAGTAGAAGCTTCAGTTGGTGGAGGAGCTGTTACTGTTAAAGTAAATGGCAAGAAAGAAGTAATAGATATAACTATAAAACCAGAGGTAGTAGATCCAGATGATATAGAAATGCTACAAGACTTAGTACTGAGTGCAGTGAATCAAGCATTAAAGAGTGTAGATGATATGCAAGCTAGTCAAATGAGTAAAGTTACTGGAGGTATGAATATACCTGGTTTATTTTAGTAGGTGATATTGATGCAAGTATATACAGGGCCTATATCTAGGCTAATAGAAGAGTTTTCAAAACTTCCTGGAATAGGAAGAAAAACAGCCCAAAGATTGGCATTTCATGTTATAAATATGAAAACAAATGATGTGGAAAGTTTATCTAAGGCTATAATAGAAGCTAAAAGAGAAATAAAATACTGCTCAATCTGCTGTAATATAACAGATACAGATCCTTGTAGTATGTGTTCTAATAAAAATAGAGATTCTAGCGTAATTTGTGTAGTAGAAGATCCTAGAGATGTAGCTGCTATGGAAAGAACAAGAGAATTTAAGGGAAAATACCATGTATTGAATGGAGTAATATCTCCTATGGATGGTATAGGACCTGATATGATAAAAATAAAAGAGCTTATAGTAAGATTAGGTAGTGAGGATGTTAAAGAGTTAATAATGGCAACAAACCCTACAATAGAAGGAGAAGCTACAGCTATGTATATAGCGAGATTAGTTAAGCCTATGGGTATAAAGGTGACTAGAATAGCACATGGATTACCTGTTGGAGGAGACCTAGAGTATGCAGATGAAGTTACTATAAGTAAAGCTCTAGAAGGAAGAAGAGAAATATAAAAAATCGGGGAAAAACCTCGATTTTTTTGTCATTTTTTTTTAGAAATTGCTAAAAAAATTTAAATAGGAATTATTGAATGAAGCATATTACTAATGTATAATTTGATTTAAGTTTATCTAAATTTTTAAATTAGAGGTGTTACATGAAATCAACTATGAACTTAGAAGAACATGAGGCTATGAAGGAAAAAAGAACAAGAAACCTAAAAACCAGAGAAGAATCTAAGTATAACTATGATGACGATTTAAGCTTGTTAATTAGTAAAAAGAAAAAAAAGCAAGCTAAAAATAAAGACAGCGTATTTAGGAATAATTATAAAAACTATCAATATGACTATGAAGAAGATTTCTATGAGCCTTTATAAGAAGATTATGACATGTATTTATATGGATTTTAAAATAAAAAAAGGGATACTTTAATTAAAAAAGTATCCTTTTTATTTTACTTTATTTACTTATAAGTATTTTTTCCACTAAGTTTGCTATATTTTGTGCAGAATCAGACTTTTGTATAGACTTTATATTATTTTTTAATATTTCTAGTCTAGTTGGATCGTCAATAAGCACTTTTAATAAAACAGTTAAAGTGAATTTTTTTGTGGGCTTTAAAGCTGCACCACAATTTGAAAGAAAATCTAAATTTTCTTCTTCTTGACCTGGAATATAGTATGGAATTATCATAGGTAAATCTTTAAGCAATGCTTCTGTAGTAGTAAGCCCACCTGGTTTACTTACTAAAACATCTACAGAAGCTAAAAGATCATTCATTTTATCCGTGAATCCTAAAATAAGTATTTTTTTATCCATTATATCAACATGTGTTTCTAGCTTTTTTTCTAATTTTTCCTTTAAATTTTCATTTCTACCTGTAATAACTATAATTTGAAAATCTCTATCTATATTTAAAAGTTCTTCCAATGTTTCTTTTATATTTCCAGCTCCAAAACTACCGCCCATTAATAATACTGTAAATTTATCTGGATTTAAACCAAATTCAGATAAAACTGTAGAACGATCTCTATTAGATAAGAAAGATTTTTCTACAGGAATTCCGAATGTTTTAACTTTTTCAGGAGATACTCCATCATATATTAAGAGTTCTTTTACATATTCGTGTCCTGCAATGTAGTAATCAATTTCATTTTGTATCCATGTAGAATGAGTTGTATAGTCTGTTAAAACTGTTATTAGTGGTGGAACATATAAATTACAATAATATTTATGTAGAGCATCGTGTAAAATAGAGTTCTCATGATTTTTATATGCTTTGGCATTTTTCTTTAAAGTGCTAAGAGCAATCATAGGAAAAGGATGAGTACCTATTATTAAATCAGGTTTAGATTTATCAAGTAAAGACCTGAATTTTTTTGCCATAAATGAAGTAAGTGGATTATCTTTAAATTCATTTTTAGAAGCTAAAGTTGTTTCAGATAATCTATATACACTTCCATAAGCTTTAGGTGTATATATAGCTGATTTTTCATAGCCTCTAGATATTATTTTATCCATAGTACTATTAACTAGTTTTAAACTATCTATGATTTCACACTCTATTGGAGAACCATCTATTATTTTATTACTAAGTTCTTCCTTAATAGCTCGAGCAGCTCTATTATGCCCACCGCCTGTAGACGCGGACATTATTAATACTTTTTTGCTCATACTAAAATCCTCCTAAAAGATATAAGATTATATTGTATAATAACCTAATTTTATGTATTATAATTATATTTTATCAAAAATATTTATTAAATTATTAAGATTGAGTTAATAATAATCTAATACAATATATAAAAAAAAACAAGTATAATGAAAGTTATCAAAAATATAGGAGGAATAAATGAATAAGATAGAGATATATTCAAGTGATACATGTATTAATTGTATAAAAGCAAAGGAATATTTTGAAGAAATCGGTGAAAATTATATAGAATATAATATTTCAAAAGATTTATCAGCTAAAAGAGAGTTAATCAGTATGGGCTATATGTCTGTTCCAGTAATACTTATTAATGGAGAACATGTACTTGGATTTGATAAAAATCGAATTGATGCGTTGCTAGAAGATTAATTTGTATATACTTAAATTTAAAGTCAATGTCCTTAGTTACATAAATTATGCTATATATAAATAAAGTGACTAAGGATAGAGTAAATTCAATATATACAATATATATAAGAAGTTTAATATTTATATATAATAGCGAATAAAAATGTAGAAATAGTATAAAATAAATGATAATTATAAAATAAATAAAAAAAGTTAAAAAAAGTGTTGACGATATAAAAATAAGGTGGTATAGTATTACTTGTCCTTAAGAAAAGGGCAAACGACTTAAGAAAAAAATAAAAAAGTCTTGACTAAGAAATGAAAACTTGGTAAGATAAGTAAGTCGAAACAATGAACTTTGAAAATTAAACAGTAGGTTAATTTATATAACTAATTCTTATTTAAGAATTAAACACAAACAACCAAGCCAGATATTCAGATAATGATTAGCTGAGCGATGGACAACTTTTATTTGAGAGTTTGATCCTGGCTCAGGATGAACGCTGGCGGCGTGCCTAACACATGCAAGTCGAGCGA
>NZ_UWOT01000030.1:0-2582 GCF_900604535.1 Romboutsia sp. Marseille-P6047 | reverse complement strand
CTGGTAGTTCAGCTGGTTAGAATGCCAGCCTGTCACGCTGGAGGTCGAGGGTTCGAGTCCCTTCCAGGTCGCCAAAACTTAATTCGGGAATATGGCTCAGTTGGTAGAGCAATTGACTGTTAATCAATGGGTCACAGGTTCGAGTCCTGTTATTCCCGCCAATATGCTGGTGTGGCTCAACGGTAGAGCAGCTGACTTGTAATCAGCAGGTTGTAGGTTCGATTCCTATCACCAGCTCCATAAATACGGAGGATTTCCCGAGCGGCCAAAGGGGGCAGACTGTAAATCTGTTAGCATTGCTTTCGGTGGTTCGAATCCACCATCCTCCACCAACTAAATAAAGTATTAAGCGCGGATGTGGCGGAATTGGCAGACGCACCAGACTTAGGATCTGGCGCCTACGGCGTGGGGGTTCGACTCCCTTCATCCGCACCACTTTATTACCTAAGCGGGAATAGTTCAGTGGTAGAGCGCAACCTTGCCAAGGTTGAAGTCGCGAGTTCGAATCTCGTTTCCCGCTCCATTTAATAATAACTATAATGTGGGTGCATAGCTCAGCTGGATAGAGCAACGCCCTTCTAAGGCGTGTGTCCGGGGTTCGAATCCCTGTGCGCTCACCACTTTATAGGGGATTCGCCAAGTCGGTAAGGCATAGCACTTTGACTGCTACATGCGTAGGTTCGAGTCCTGCATCCCCTGCCAACTTAATTTCAACTAAGAGTATGACATCATAGTAATTCTATGGCTCATTAGCTCAGTTGGTAGAGCACCTGACTCTTAATCAGGGTGTCCCGAGTTCGAGACTCGGATGGGTCACCAATTAAGACAACAAGTGTAAAACATAAAAACGGAGAGGTGTCCGAGTGGTTTAAGGAGCTGGTCTTGAAAACCAGTGATGCTTAACGGCACCGTGGGTTCGAATCCCACCCTCTCCGCCAAAATGCCCAGATAGCTCAGTCGGTAGAGCAGGGGACTGAAAATCCCCGTGTCGGTGGTTCGATTCCGCCTCTGGGCACCATAAATGTGGCGGTATAGCTTAGTTGGCTAGAGCGTTCGGTTCATACCCGAAAGGTCACAGGTTCGACTCCTGTTACCGCTACCAATTTAATTTAAAGATGGACCATTAGCTCAGTTGGTTAGAGCGCCCGGCTCATAACCGGTAGGTCTGGGGTTCGAGTCCCTGATGGTCCACCACTTAAATCTCGAGGTGTAGCGCAGTTTGGTAGCGCACTTGGTTTGGGACCATGGGGCCGGGGGTTCGAGTCCCTTCACCTCGACCATTAAAATATGGTGGGTATAGCTCAGTTGGTTAGAGCGCCAGATTGTGGCTCTGGAGGTCGTGAGTTCGACTCTCATTATCCACCCCATATACGTGATCCATTAGCTCAGTCGGTAGAGCACCTGACTTTTAATCAGGGTGTCCCGCGTTCGAGTCGCGGATGGATCACCATTTTATATATAAATAAGGCGACATAGCCAAGTGGTAAGGCAGTGGACTGCAACTCCTTGATCTCCAGTTCGAATCTGGATGTCGCCTCCAAATGCGCCTATAGCTCAACTGGATAGAGTGTCTGACTACGAATCAGAAGGTTAGGGGTTCGAGTCCCTTTGGGCGCACCATATTCTCCTGGGATTATAGCTCAGCTGGGAGAGCACCTGCCTTACAAGCAGGGGGTCACAGGTTCGAGCCCTGTTAATCCCACCAGTAACCTCTAGTGATTACACTAGAGGTTTTTTTATTCATTTTACTAATTGAAATTTTTGATACTCCAAAGTGTTTTTAAGCTATTAAATAACTTTAATATGTATATGAATCATATAAAATGTCAAGATTTATAATACAAGTTATGTAAGGAGGCTTTAAAATGTCAAGGAGAAATAGATTAAAAGATAGTAATTTAGAAAATGAAAGAATAATCAACGAAATAAAACAAGCTCAAAAAGAAATACAACACGCAGAAAATTTTTTTCAAAATGCAACAGAAAATGAATTAATCGATGTAGCAATTTATGAATTAGAATCAAAAAAATCTAAATATCAATATTTGATAAAAATAGCCAAAGAGAAGGGGATTAGAAGGTCTGTAAAGGAATATTTAATTGAATCAATGGCTAAATAGTATTAAGGAGATGAGGATTTGTACGTAATATTTGGAAATGAAATAGTAGATAGTGAAGAAATTAAAGAGCTTATAAAGGATAATAGTGATTTTATAGTAGAAACTGATATGTCTAAGGCTACAAAGAGAGAAGATGTTATAGCTTATAGATTAAGTATATGTATAGATACTTTAAAACAATACATAGAAGAAGATTTTGGATTAGAATCAATAGACGATGAAGAATTATTTGATGAACTAATGAGTATGGCGGATGAAACAGCTATGGAATTAGAAGAAGTTATGCCACCAGAAAGTATAATAAATGCAAGAGCATATAAGTGGGATAATTCAGATGATGCAATAAAAGTAATTATAGCTATATGTAATGAAGAATTAGGTGAATTAAAACTTGCTGATGTTACAAAAAGACTATTATCTCAAATAGATTAATAATAAGTATAGAGGATAGATAATTAAATG